>NZ_JBJHZX010000026.1:0-71335 GCF_045310515.1 Candidatus Clostridium eludens
GAGTTTTTCTTTTTCCTACTCATAGCTATAAGCTTTCCGGAACCACAGGTAAAACCTGTGGTATTCTAAAATAAAAATAATTAAATATACCTTCAATAAAAGTATATTTCATATACAGCATATTAATGCCTTTCATAGTAAACCCAAGAAGTGGATGGATACGTTTAATGGTGTTGCAACTAAATATCTTTCTAACTATATGTATTGGTTTAAGTGGCTTGAAATCTTTAATACGGAAAAAGATACTGTTAAAAGTAACAACTTATTAGTTCAATCACATACATCCCATACAGATACAAAATTAAAGGATTTTACAGTAAGAATTAGATGTTAAGACAGGGTGGAACAGATGAAAGGGCTTCGCATAATTTATATTCTGATACCTTTAATTATTATTGTGTTATTAGTAGTTATTGATTTAGGAATAACTCGTGATAAATTTGGAAATATTCAAAGCATAGATTTAGGTAGTGAACATATTAATGGAGTTTCGCTAATGGAGAAACCCGATTTAAATTTGATTAAGAAGGCTTTTGGGAAAAGTAAACAAGTAACCTTAAAAGATACGAATACAAAAGGTTACTCATTTAATTCTGAAAAATGTGTTGGTGTAATTGCTTTAGATAAGAATGATAAGGTTATTTCTATTGCACTTTCTACATTAAAAAATACTTTAAATACTGGGAAAGGCATAATATCAAACAAGAGTTCATTTAATGATATTATAAAAGCATATGGACCTAACTATCTAAAAACAGTTACAAAAGATACTGAAAATGGAAATAGAGAAGTTGGATATTCGGTAACATATACTGATAAACAAAATAACTTCAAATTGGAGTTTGATATACTGAAACTCCAATCAAAAGAAGAAATTCAATATATTAGGTTATGGAAATACAAATAATCTGTTTATAATCACTAGAATATAAATAAAGGGAATTCACAAAGAGTTTCATTTTAAATTTATAACATTATCAATACTATTCTTTAGCATAGCCTAAAAAAAAGAAAAAACAAAGCAAATTATATTATTTAATAACTTCGTTTTTATTTTATATAATTATTGGTATAATAATTCACATTCATAAAGAGGCATATGATATTTAAAACTATAACTCCTCTTAATTAATTTAAATGTTGAATTTGGGGGCAATGAAAACTCTTGTTCATTTAATGCATTTTTACCAACACTCACATAAACTCCTTTTGTTCCTTTAGGCAAATATAGTTTTAGTATACAGTCACACTTACGACTTTTGAAAAATTCTTTAAGCAAGCCAGGAATTAGTGTTGTACTCATAAACATTTTATTAGTAAATGTTTCTCCCTTTTCTATTTTTAAAGATTCAAATCCCTTTTCTAATGTTTTTTTATAAGTATACCGATATGCAATAATATTTTCCTGTAGTTCGAATTTACAAATTTCTTTTGGTATGATTGATATTTCTTTAAGATAGTTTTCAATTTCTTCTCCTCCAAGCTCCTTAGCACATCCCCATAAAATTTTCCTATATATATTATTTTTATTACCTGTATAACAGCATAGTAAATTTGCCATATCACTTTTATCTGAGCTATTTTCATATATTTCAATATATCTTGTCCCCCCTCCAAAGTTATCTGTTACCCATTCATAAACTTCTTCCTCATTTTTAAATTGTCGAAATACTTTTTTATTAAACAATATAACTTCAACTCCTAATTCTATAAATAAATTTATTTTGGGGGATTGCAAACGCCGCAAGGCCCATATCTCTGTGATTGAGCATCTTCCAAACTTATGGGGATCTAGTTTCTAGCCAAATATCTACAATCTGCGGTATGATATTTATATTCTTTACTTCCTTTAATAAACTTTCACACTACATATATTCCCAAAATCCTCCTTAAAATAATAAAAAACTATTTATTAGGAATATATTACTGATGAATAATGTGAATTATAATGTTCTTAAAAAGAATATGATATAATCCTTTTAAGAACATTAATATATTCAATTTATCCACATTAAATAGTTTAAAAAATATTACATAGTAATGTACGTCTAAAGTTAACAGTTTAGGGGATTAAAATTTCACTATAGTGTTGAGTTGAGGTATTTTTATGAATTGAATATACTAATAGAGGTAGTCTATACGAGGTATTACAGAATCTTTGTCTATGTCTACACTAACACCTACAGGCACTTCTAAATTTTCAATTAATGATCCCTTTACTTCTATAAAAGATACAATGAAAATGAGTATTACAATAATAAGCAATAAAGCTTTAAACCTTTTCATAAGCATCACCTTTTTTTAAATGAGTTGCAATTGCTACTGTAGAAACATATATTAAATTAAATACTACATAAATAATAATTATTTTAGCATTAATGGTTCCAACACATCTCTAAAATATATCTAGAATATAGTATAATATTTATCAAGAGAATAAATTGTACTACTTTAAAGCCGGTGAAAAAGATGACTAAAGAAGATTTAAAAGCTATATGGGAGTTATTAAAGGAAGAACTAGAGCCTATTAAAAGCCAATTAAAAGAGAATACACAAATCCTAAAAGCTTTGAAGCATAAATCCACAAAATCCAGATTATACTAAATTATAGAAGGGAATGAATATAATATCTGATACAGATAAAATATTAAAACAAATCCTAAAAGGCCAGGAACAATTTCAAAAATCTCAAGAGAAAATGCAAAATAACATAAATGAAATTCAGGAAGATCTAAGTTTAATCAAGACTCAACAAAAAGAGCATGGTCAAATATTGTCTACTCTTAAATCTGCTTCCGAAGTACATAAAGCCGAAGTTGATAAATTGAATCATCAATTTGAAGAGATGCAAGGCATAATCAAAAATTTATCTAACAAAATGGATGAAAATTTTTCTGAACTAAAGGAAACAAACAAATCTCTATTGGAGATGTACGGCTCTCATGAAGCTGAAATAAGAACTTTACGCCGCAAACCAGTTTAAAATATTTAAGGGATTGGAGAAGAATACATATGGAAAACGATAAAATATTTGAACTCATGACTAAAATGTATACCGAAATGAAAGAAGGCTTTAACAAAATTGATGAATTAGAGGAAAAGGTTAATAAAAACACTTTAATGCTTGAAAAACAAGGGAAGGATATACAATTGTTAGCCGAAGGTCATAAAAATTTATCCGAACAAATGGATCGCAAATTTGAAGAACTTAATAAAACCATAGACAGAAATTATTCTCTTCACGACAGGGCAATTAAAGAAATTTCTAAAACATCATCTAAAGGTGAAAAAGCTTATGATTTTATAAAAGAATTATCTGATAAAAACTTTGGAAATTAACGTTTATTTTAATTTCGTTTTTGTATACAACTATTCAGCCTTAGTATATTTGAAATATTGTGAAAATATATTAATTAGCCCAAATTATAAATCGTTTTTCCAAGACACAATACAATATCTTCTATATAGGGCTGAATAGTTATAACTCATAGTTTAATTAAAGCCAATAATGACTAAACTCTCAATTATTATCTTATAAGTAAGCTATGTTTTTCGCTAGCGATTATATTGTTTGGTAAATATATCATTTCTCAATAAATATTATTTTTTGGAGCTTTTTACTGTTTCTTTGCATCCTGAACTATTGTGATTTTGTTTAAACGCTGAACCATTGTGATCTTCTTTACGTGTTGGACCATTGTGATTTACTGTAGATACTGGTTTGTTATGATTCTGTGTAGGTGCTGAAATATCGTGTTTTTCTACAGGTACTGGCTTGTTGTGTCTATATTTCTCAGGAGGTGCTGACAGTTTCCAGTTATGGCCCCAACCATCAAATACTTTTATTATTGCTATTTTATGATTCTTTGCTATAGTTCCTTGTGCTATTAACATATCTAGTTGAGTATTAAAATCGGATGTTGTTGTTATATCACCATTATAATACAGATTCAATATTACTGTTTCTTGATCCTGAGTTATAACTTCATCTGCTACTAGGGCATCTAGTTTGTCTTTAAAATTTTCACAAGAATAAGTTGTAGTAGTAGACGTTACAGTAGTAGTTGTTGTTGATACAACTGTATTAACATTACTTACGCTCTGTGCATGAACTATTGTGCCAATTCCTGCATTTACCAATAGCGGTGCTGCAATAACTAAAGCAGAAATTAATTTGTACTTCATTCTTAACATTTTTACTACCTCCTAAATCTTTTACTATAAATGATTTTTCAAGTCCAATTTTCCATCTCTAGAAACTATAATTAGAGAATTTTTTAATTTTTGACATTACAAGTATTTTTAATGAGTACAATTAGGCTTAAAATGAACATATCAAGGTAGATTTAAGTCTGTTCCAAGTAAATTTATGTAAAAAATACAAATAATGATTGTAAATATCCTCCTAATTTGGCTTATGGAAATTTAGGCTTGTCTTATATTTGAAATGTTATCAGTGTTTTCAAAGCTTTTCATTATTAAATTAATGTCTAAATTGGAACACAAATCATCTTATAGTTAATTGGAGGATGATATTCAATTTAATGTAATAAAAATTTTATTTCATAAATGCTCAGTATTCTGTGAAATTTCTTTGAATAATATATTACATATACTGTAAATAAATATAAACTTTAAACCTTATAACTATAATATTTGGGAATAGTTGTGAACTAATAGTTAAGAGTTCATTAGGTAAATAAAGTATTTTATACTAGAAAAAAAATATAATTTTTCCATAAGTTCACTTGATTTATTTTGTATAAAATTTCATTCATAGCACTAATTTTTAACTAGATTTAATCTAATGTTATATATTCAATCTTATTTTTTACTATACAGTTCTATCAAGGAGATGAAAATTTATGAAGATAGCAATATACTCAAGGAAATCGAAATTTACTGGAAAAGGTGACAGTATAGAAAATCAAATACAAATGTGTCAGGAATATTGCACCAGGCTTTATGATGAAACTGTGGAATTTATAATATATGAAGATGAAGGATTCAGTGGTGGAAATACAAACAGACCTAAGTTTCAGGAATTAATAAAAGATGCATCGAATAAGAAATTTAACGTTTTAATATGCTATAGATTGGATAGAATTTCTCGTAATGTTGCTGATTTTTCTACTACATTGGAATTATTACAGAAACACAATATTGCTTTTATAAGCATAAAAGAGCAATTTGATACAAGCACTCCTATGGGTAAAGCCATGGTATATATAGCCTCTGTATTCGCTCAATTAGAAAGAGAAACTATCGCAGAAAGAGTCCGAGACAATATGCTGGAACTTGCAAAAAGTGGACGCTGGTTAGGAGGTCAAACTCCATTGGGGTTTAAATCTGAAGAAATAATCTACTTTGATCAAGATTTTAAAGAACGCAAAATGTATAAACTAACTCCTGTCTCCGATGAAATGAAAACCGTAAGGCTAATATATAATAAGTACTTAGAATTAAAATCTCTAAGTCAAGTTACTAAATATTTAGATCAAAACTTTATTAAGACTAAAACTGGTAAGGATACTTGGAATAAGAGTGGTGTTCAAGATATACTTATAAATCCTGTTTACGTCAGAGCTGACAAAGATGCTATTATATATTTGAGTAATCTTGGAATGACTGTAGTTGGAAATCCCGACGGTAAACATGGTATTCTAACTTATAATAAGAAACGTGGTAGAACTATATATAGAGACATAGGAGAATGGATCGCTGCTATGGCTAAACATGAAGGTATAATGGATGCTAAAGACTGGCTAATGGTTCAAAAACTATTACAAGAAAACAAAGAAAAGGCTCCAAGATTAGGGAGAACCCATAATGCCTTGCTTACAGGAATTCTAAAATGTGCGAAATGCGGCAGCAACATGAAGGTTATACATGGTAGAAATAAATCTGGAAAAGTATTTTATTATAAATGTACACTAAAAAATTCTAGTGGGAACGTCAGGTGCGATAATGCTAATGTTAGAACTGACCATATAGAAGAAATTCTAAAAGAGAAACTAAAAGAATATTCACTTAACAAAGGCTTACTTAGAAAAGAAGTAGAAGAATATAAACAGGAGCTACTTAATGCTAAGTCCCATGAATTTAGGAATATTGATAATATAAAAAAAGATATAAACAATAAAAAGAAACAAATTGAAAATCTGGTAAATCAAATGTCACTTAGTCCTGTTGCTGCTAAATACATGGTTCCACAAATAGAAAACCTTAATAGGGAAATAGAAGATTACCAAAAGAAGCTAATTGAGATTGAAACTTCTACCAATTTAATTTCCCAGGCAGATCTAAGTCTAGAAATGATATTTAGATGTTTAGATAAAATGCAGATAATAGATGAACTGCAGGACGAAGAAATAAAACTTATATATAATGTTATGTTAGATAGTGTTTTGTGGAATGGAGATACCGGGAATCTCACTATAAAGTTCTGGGGAGATAAAAAAAAATTACTTCTTTAGAGGCACAAGGCCACTTGCACTTTGGTACAGCGAGCAGAAGCCATATGCACAGGCTCCTTGGCTGGACACAATGCTGTAAGATGCGCACTCCAAATGCCTACTCTAATTCTTCCAAAGGATACTGCTATTGGAGATATAATAAATTATGCTAACTATAAAATACGTACTAAGGAAGGAAGAAAAAACAGATATACCTTTGCTGGATCAGAATATTTTAATAGAATGAAAAAAATAGGACTGTATACTATAAATACAGCAGACGTACAAAATAGAATATCTATCTTAGGGTTATCAGATATATTTAACAAAAAACTCCTTTAGAATTACCATATACTATACATTAAGTCACACGTAAAATATATTTACGTGTGACTTATTACTTTGGAATATTATGATGAAAATCCACCTAAGCCCAAGAATCACTTGATAATTTTTTAATAATTATCACACGATTTTAACATAATTATGTGATAATTATGCCACATTTTTTTGATACTATTTAAATAAATAATCAATTAAAGAGGTGGAATACATGAATGCTGTTAAAAATATTTACAATACTTTTATAAATGATAAAAAATTTACACATATTATAAGATTCGGTTGTGTAGGGTGTCTAAATACTATGTTCGATTTTGTGATTTTCTGTGTACTAAATAGTTTATTTGGTATTAATTATATTATAAGCCAGATATTGTCTTATTCTGGTGGCACCTTGAATAGCTATATTTTGAACAAGTTTTGGACTTTTAATGACAGGAAAACTAATAAGAAAACAGCACAGGAAATAGTTCAATTTATTGTTGTTAATTCGATTTCTTTAAGTGTGAGCCTAATAGGCCTAAGTATATTAATAGATAGTTCTATAAATTCTTTTTTTGCTAAAATTATTTCAATGGTGTTAGCTCAAGTAGTTAATTTTTTAGGATACAGATTTTGGGTTTTTGGTAGAATTGTAAAATCCCTGCATCTCACTAAAAAAGCAGCATAGGTATAAACAGAAATGCTCTTTTCTATTTTAAAATAACGTAATTGTACAAATAATAAAATTATATTTAGCCTCTGGTATATAGTTGGAAAAGAGCCTTTATAGGAGGCTCTTAATATTTTTTACATTTAACTGATTATATGCTTCCTATCATAATTCCCATATATCATATGGAATTAACGGTAAACTTCCTAAATCACTTCCTCGATTAGTATCTGGTTTTGTAGTTATAAATTCTTTTAATATAATTTCTGCTCCCTTTCTCAATTTGTCATCATCATCACTAATTAATGTTACATATTTATGACCATTTTTTATATTTTGTATAACATCTTCTATTAGGTGCTCCTCATAATTATTGCTAAATTTACCCTCGCCCATTATTTCATAAGCTCTAACTTTTGTGATATGTGCATCACCTTTATTACAATTATAATCTTCGTATTCTACTTTAAAAATTCCATATTCCATACTACCATCTCCTTTCATCATATTATTATATCATTTCTACAAAAATAGCCAATATCCTCTAAGCCGCTATTTACTTTAATTATTTAAATCTGTATAATATATTCTTATAAAGTAATTCTTATATCCATGTAGAGTTTACCTATGAGAAATGCTCTTATTCATGGGATAAATTATATTTAAGGAGTGATTTTATGCCAGTTATAACAATAGAAGGTCCAAAAATTACAAAGGAACAAAAAGAACAACTTGTAAGTGAATTTGTAACCTCTGCAAGTAAAATTCTTAATATTCCTCATCAAGCTTTTGTTACCATCATAAAAGAAAATGAACCAGACAATATTGGTACAGGGACTCAACTATTATCTAACAAATAAAAATAGACTTTCTAAATGCTAGGTATATACCCTAGCATTTTTAATATATCACATTTTTTCTAAATATAGATACTTTACATTCGGTTTTATGCAATTTGATGAAAAATAGCTTAATTAAGATCAAGCTCATCAGCTAATAAGAAAGCTACTTGAATAATTTCATCATATAAACCAACAGATTTCTGTCAAATCTACATAAAACATTAACTTTCAACGCAATATAATTAGGAGAAAATAAGTTCTTATTTTATGTAAGTTTAATATTTTTACAAACTCTTTATAATTAAAGGAGTGATCAAGCAGTAACCTTCGCTAAAGTTCCATTATGATTATTCTAGCATTAGGAATTCCTTTAATAAATAATAGATTAAAACAGTATAGAGCAGAAAGTATAAGAATCAGCAATATTGAATTGGGAGAATCCCCACTAGAAAAATTTAGATGCTTTCTTAATCTATACAAAATATAAAAAATAAATAAGTCTATAGCAGTTATTTAACTGACTATAAACTTATTATACGAGGTGTGATATTTGTTATGATTAAAAACATACTTATTATTTCTTCCAATTACACAGGACATGGCCATAAAAGCATAACAGAATCTCTATGTGAAATTTTTTCTGAGAATAATGGTGTTAAAATTCATGTTATAGATGGATTTTCACTTGGCGGCAATATGATGCTGAAAATAGGTAAATCTTATGGTCCAATAACAAGGAATTCACAAAATTTATGGGAATTGGTGTGGAATATGTCCATTATAAGACCATCATTGGTTAATGAATTCGTGGAATTAATAATAAAGGATAATTTAATAGAATTATTAAAAAACGTGAATCCCGATTTAATTTTATCTGTGCACCCCAATTTTAACGGTTCTGTTATAAATGTACTGGAAAAGAATAAAATTAAAATACCATTTATCACTTTAATAGCAGATCTAGTGAGCATATATCCTCTTTGGGCAGAAACTAGAGCTGATTACATTATAAGCCCAACACAAGAAGCAAAAGATAAGTGTATAAGATTCGGCGTTTCAGAAGAAAAAATAAAAACTTTAGGTTTTCCAGTACGTTCAAAGTTTAATAATCATGGAAAACACAGCGATTATACACCAGATATGCCTTTAAAATGCTTAATTATGAGCGGTGGGGAAGGTGTAGGGAATATGAGAAAAATAGCTGAAATTCTCCTTGATAATTTTAATTGTACCATCAGAATTATTGCAGGTAGAAATATGAGATTGAAAAAATCATTGGAAAAATCATTAGTAGAAAAATACCCTGATAAAGTTGAGATTTATGGTTTTATGGAAAATATACAAGAATTAATGTTTTCTTCTGATATCGCATTTACCAGAGGAAGCCCAAATGTTATGATGGAAGCCATAGCATGTAATGTACCCTTAGTGATTACTGGTGCTTTACCAGGTCAAGAAGAAGGCAATCCAAAATTTGCTGAAAAATATAATTTGGGAGTAATATGTACCGACACTAAAAAAATAAAGCATACTATAGATGCTCTGATTCAAAATAGTGCACAAGGTTTAAATAAAATTAAAGAATCACAAAGTTACTACAATAATCCCAACGCTTCTAGGGACATCGCAAATTTTATTTTAAATATTAATACTAACATTTAATTTGCAGGTTCAAATTATCTTATTGCTAAAGTACATCCCTTATAATATTGAAAAAATAAGATGTAATAAAAGCCTGCACCCTTATTTTTAAGAAATAGGTATAAAAACAAGTTAAATTAGTTATAATATTAATGCATAATTAAAATCCCTTAAAATATCTTAGCTGGTCATGTGCCAGCTACTTTTATCTATAAAAACCTCCTCTTCACCACGTTGTTTCCAAAAGACAATATAAGTTTAATTGATAATTTATAGTTGTTTATTTTTAAATTTAAAATAAATTCCTTAAACTTATTATTGAATAAAATTAATTTTAATGATATTATTTATTTGCAAGACTATATTAATCATACTAAATATAGTTAAAACCTGCACTGTAACCACAGTGCAGGTTTTTATCTTAGACTCAATATAACATCAATATTAATAATTTTCCACAAGTATTTCAAAATATGATTGAGGATGAGCACAGGCAGGACAAACTTCAGGAGCAGAATCCCCTTCATGAATATATCCACAATTATCACATTTCCATTTATATACTTTTTCCTTCTTAAATACAGTACCATTTTCTACATTTTTAAGTAACGCTAAATATCTTTCCTCATGGTGCTTTTCAACTTCACCTATTTTTCTAAAAACCGTTGCTATAGCAGGAAATCCTTCTTTATCCGCTACATCTGCAAATTCTGGATAGAGCTGAGACCATTCTTCATTTTCACCATCTGCCGCAGCTTTAAGAACTGTTTTAGTATCTCCTAGAGCAACCGGGTAAGAGGCATTTATTTCTACAGATTCCCCTTTTAAATCATTATTTAAAAATTTAAAAAATCTCTTTGCATGTTCTTTCTCATTTTCTGCAGTTTCTAAAAATATATTAGAAATTTGAACATATCCTTCTTTTTTTGCAATGGATGAATAATAAGTATATCTGTTCCTTGCCTGAGATTCTCCTGCAAAAGCTTTCATTAAATTTTCAGCAGTTTTTGTACCTTTTAAAGATGCCATAAAAGTTACCTCCTAAAATAAGTATTAATTTGTTATTTAGTCTTACAAATAAGTAGCTAACTTGATGTTTACAAATAGTTTATTTACTTAATTTTAATAAATATTTATTTGAAATTTTATCACCATATATTATTTAATGCTAACTTGAATAATTTAGAAATAACTATTTATAAAACCATATTACGTAATTTTTTCTTATTTGTAGCTATATTAATATCTTATAATATGTTTACCATATATTCAACTATTATAATATCTTAATTACATATTAAAACATTTCTTTATTCAGATACAAATCTATTATATTGTATAAAATTTCTGCATATTTATTTTAAATATATAACTTATATAAAAATTTTATCAAAAAAATAGGAAACACCTTTCAATAGTTATAATAAAACTAACTACAGGGTGTTTCAAAGTGACATATATGTTACGTATATATTACTACATAATTAAAAATAATTCTACAAAAAATATTATTTTTAATAAAAATAATGATGGAACCAATCACAGATAATAGAAATAAAAATACATGTACTTATAAAGTTATTATAAGATTTAAGCGCCGTTTACTCATAAAGAATATTTTTTCCATTACAACCTTCTATAAATATGTATTAAATACAAAATATATTTATTATTCCAACAATATTTATACATTTTCTTCAAAAATGTATGTTTCTTCATTTACGGTAAAATTTAGGTTTTACTACTAATATGTAATTATTTGTATTCTATCAGCCATAGTATACATTTTTTATCTGTATTACTGCCTAATCACTAAGGTTCTATAGTCTCATTAGATAAAATACCTACCAATGCACTATTCCATACATTGCATATATTTCAAGAAAAATATCTGACTATACTTGATATATATGGAACCAATCTTTCTTACATCTTATTATATATGATGATGAAATTTGTTATATAGCCTTTTCATACCATTAAATCCATTAATTTAATAATGATATAACATAAAAATACTGTTAATATAACAAACATAGATAAACCTAAATTTCCAAAAATGAAATGGGTCACTATTTATAAATCACTAATTACAATTTTTCTATATATTACACATATAGAAAAAATATTTAAATTCACTTAAAGATATTCATTTACACCTATAAATTTAGATAGAAATATTTTTTAGTGGATAAGGCTAAAAGTTCCCTAAGTAACTTTAAACACCCATTTCTGAAGGTGAAAATGAACTAAAAAATCATATACTACTAAAAATTAGGAGGAATTGAAAATGTTAAAACTTAAACACAAATTACTTTCAGCTTTAATACTTGCAGCACCATTATTATTAAATACGGGAATTGCTACAACAGTTCATGCATCTGGCGTAAACAACAATATAGCATCTGTACTCTGTAAATCTTCTTGTCCTTCAACAAAAGCAGTTAATTGCACAAATTTTGCTAACTGTAAAAACTCTAATAGCTGTACAGATCCTGCTAGCTGTAAAAATTCTAATTGCAAAAACTCCAATAGTTGTGTAGATCCTGCTAGCTGTAAAAGCTCTAATAGTTGTACAAACTCTTCTAATTGCATAACACTTAATGGAGTAAAATACAATTGCTCAGGCCTTGATTCTTCAATACTTAGCGGTCTAAGAACAAACTGTGGAAAATAAAATCAGCTTAAAATTAATATTTACAAAATTAAGGGAACTATAGAATATCTACACTAGGTTTATCAAATATATTCAATAAAACCTTAGTTTAACATTATACATCAATGTCACACGTAAACATAATTACGTGTGACATAATTTAATATCCTAAATTTTCATTAAGTATAAATACATAGATTCTTGAATCATCAATTTGTTTTTTTATGAGGGTATATTCGTTACATATTCTGCTCTTACTGCTGCAATCCACACAATATCCCGTTTTAGCACAGGGTGTATTACAATTTAACCTCCTGGCATTTGCCGGAGCACATACCCTTTTATTTCTCTCTATAGCTTCCTCTAAGTTCTTAACAATTTTATTTACACCACAGACTACTATAACTTTATCAGGACCAAAGAGCATAGCTGCAACCCTGTTGCCTCTGCCATCTACATTGAATAATTCTCCTTCCTCAGTTAACGCATTAGTGCTGGTAAAAAATACATCTGCAAAAAATGTTTTTCTATGTATTTCCTTCTTCTCATCTGGAGTAATCCCCTCAGCCGCCCTATCTAAAAACTTATACTTGCCGCTCCTTAAATATTCTAATAGGCCTATTTGTTGTAAAGTAGCAGAACCTCCACAGCTTACTACAGAATCTTTCTTAACTAATTGTTCTATTTTATTAAAAAGTTCCTGTCTATCTTTTATGTAAAAACCATTCATATTATTCTTTTTTAATGCCTCAATAGTCCTCTCTATTCTTTTTTCGTTTGTCCAAAGCACATTCATATCCATTATATATCTACCTCCAAAATTTATTTCAAATTATAAACCACATATTAGTGTAATAATTGAAATACTACATATTATGTATTATAATTATTATATAATAATTAAATACTTAATGCTAGGGGTGCCTTTATAGGCTGAGAAACAACATTTTGTTAACCCTTCTACCTGATCTGGATAACACCAGCGTAGGGAAGCGGATTCTAAAAAATCAAGTCGTATTCCTATGGAATACGACTTTTGGGCACCTTAGCTAAGTAAGGAGGTTTTATATGTCTTTAATAAAAAATATTACAGAGATTTCATCTCACCCAGCTTCTATTTTCGCATTAATTGCCCTAATTATTTTTATTCTATTTTGGGCCAAAGTTAAAAATGTTAAATTCACTACACAGCTTATAACTCAAATAGGCATAGCACTGGCACTGGCTGCTATACTTCAAATATTTAAAATATACCACCTTCCACAAGGAGGGAGTATAACTTTGGGGAGTATGATACCTATACTACTTATGGCTTTACTTTACGGGCCTGAAGTAGGCTTTATTACTGGATTTTTATATGGAATCATAACCTTAATACTAGATCCATACATACTCCATCCTGTACAAGTTATATTTGATTATCCACTACCATTTATGGCTTTAGGTATTGCTGGTTATTTTAGAGATAGAAAAATTATAGGTACACTGCTGGCTCTTTTAGGGAGATTTATATGTCATTTTATATCTGGAGTAATTTTTTTTGGAAGTTTTGCCCCTAAAGGAATGTCTCCGGCAGTTTATTCTCTTATGGTAAATGGTATATTTATGTCCATTGAAGGTGCCATATGTATTGCAATAATGTCAGTATTACCAGTAAAACATTTAGCCACAATTTTAAACAAAAAAATAGCACATAATTAAACTTTAAAAAGAAGGCTAGCAGCTGTACCACTCTAGCCTTCTTTTTAACTTGATTTATTATTTCCCCTTGTATCTTTGTATGGTTTTTTTTTTCTTTTCAATTAGTTCTTTAGAAAATTCCGTAAAAAAACTGGCGTTATGTCTTTTTACATTAAATTGATTACCTGATATGCCATATGTCTTAATCTTTATATAATACTTCATACACATATATACTACTGAATAAAAAGCAATAATTATCAGACCCGCTATAAGACCTGATGCCTGACCTGGAATAAAAGGCATACTAGCAATAACAATAATAAGACTTATAAGAGTAATCCATGAAACATATATATGATGCCTTCCTTCCGCACCATAGGTATGTTTTTTACGTAATCGGATTTGTGAAGCAACGATAGTTACATATGTAAAAAGCAGTGCAAAACCACCACAGCTTACCAAGAATAAATAGACTCTAGGAAATAAAAGTCCAAGCATTAGTCCCAAAAACATAACAAAACCCGAAAATACCATGCCTCTATAAGGTACTTTTGTTCTATCCTTTAACCACCTTGGAGCATAGGATTCATCTGCAAGAGAACGAATCATTCTTCCAATACCAAACATAGCTGCCAACATTGTAGAAAGTATAGCTGTGACCATTACTATATTTATTACATTTCCAGCCCAATTCATACCCCATCTGTTAAGTGCTGCTACCATAGGGCTAAAATTCTCACTAAGAACTCCAGTAGGAATCAATAACAAAAGTGCAGATATGGAAGCTATATAAAGTCCAACAAGGCTTATTACAGTATAGCTGATAGCTTTTGGAATTATTTTTTTGGGATTATCCGTTTCTGAAGCTGCCAAACCAATTATTTCAAACCCTGCATAGGCGAACATCACTGTAAGCATACTTCCTGCAATACTTTTTACGCCTCCTAAAAGTAAAGGTTCCCCAGTTACTTTGGCAGTTCCGGTCCTTGGAGATACACCTAAAAAACCACTAATTAAAAGTAATGCAATAATTATAAAAGATATTATTGTCAATAACTTAACAGCCGCAAGGCCACTTTCAAGTTTACTCAATTTGTTGGCACCTAACAAATTAAGTAATGTAACTGCAAGGATAGTCATACTTCCAAATAAAGATATGGATATGCCAGGAAACCATTTACGCAGTAAAATGGATACTGCTGCCGCTTCACTGGACATAGCTAGAACCATTCCAGTCCAGTAAACCCATCCAACAATAAATCCAGCTCCTGGTCCAAAGGCTTTTCCGGCAAAAGTACGGAACGAACCAGGTGCCGGATCTGCCACTGTCATTTCTGAAAGAGCAGAAAGAATAAAATAAACTAAAATTCCTCCTAATACATATGAAATAATTATAAGAGGTCCTACGGCATGAATAGCTACAGATGATCCTAGAAAAAAAGATCCACCAATTACAGTTCCTAGTGCCATCATTGTAAGTTCCCATACAGATAATCCCCTATGCTTCTTTTCCACCATTAATCACCCCAAATTCATATGATTCTAAAAATAGTATGTCTTAAAGCTGAAAAAAAATTCTATAAATAAAGTAAGAAGCATATTATAAAATTCATATTTTTTATGGAAACTATTATATAAATGATGTACTTTTTCATGTATATTTACATAAAATGTACCATAATTAATTTTATGGAGAAGTTATGAATTATAAAGATAATTCCTCATACCTTAGAACAAATGCAGTAAACTATGCTATAAATTATGCCATAGTGCCAAACCCTGCTTATAGATACTTTTCTGTGTATGGCAATGATGGAGGTGATTGTACAAATTTTACCTCTCAATGTTTGAAAGCAGGAGGGGCTCCTATGGTGTTCACAGATAAAAATCCATGGTGGTATAAAAATAATCTCAAATCATCGGGTGATAGTTGGTCAGTTTCATGGTCTGTAGCTGGTTCTCTTTATTGGTATTTAAAAATTAATGCTGAAGAAAAATCACAGGGCCTTAAAGGTATGGAAGTACCCTCTGTATCTATGTTAGAATTAGGTGATATAATATTTTATGAAAATGCTAGAGGTAGAATTGCACATTCAGCAATCATTACTTCTTTTTATAATGATCATCCTCTAATATCCCAGCATACTCCTAACAGTTTAAATATATCCCATATAAAAAAATGGGCAGCTAAAACCCATTTTATAAAAATATATTTATAATTTTATATTTATAGTATGCAGGTTAATTTTAACCTACATACCATACAATTATGATAAAAAAATAAAAAACTTTAATAACTGCAAAGAAATTATTTAATTTGATTTTGCTTTCTAATTTCTCTATTTAAATTGAATCCCTGACCCAAAACTTCATAGGTATCACTAATTATTATAAACGCACTTGTATCAATACTTTTTATTAAACTCTTAAATATATTTACCTCAGATTGATTCATAACCACCATTAAAATTGTACGCTCTTCCCCAGTATATCCTCCAAATCCAGAAATTTTTGTAATTCCTCTATTTAAATCTTTTATAATGACATCTTTTATAACTTCTGATTTACTGGAAACTATAAACGCTACCTTGGACCCACTAAATCCTAATTGTATTAAGTCAATAGCCTTACTGGTTATGAATAAAGATATAATTGCATAAAGAGCTTTTTCTGCATCGAATACAAATGCAGCAGCAACAATTACAGCTCCATCTATTATTCCTTGGGAATTACCAATGGTTATACCAGCATATTTATTTATAATACTAGCTACTATAGAAGTACCTCCCGTAGATGCATCACTTTTGAAAACCAAACCAAGACCAATACCCGAAAGTAATCCTCCATATATGCTGCCTAAAAGTGGATTCAGGGTAACTGGGTGCAAATTAGTGGTTAAAAATATAAATAAAGGTAACACTAAAGAACCAAAAACAGTTCTCATCATAAATTTTTTACTCAATAAAAATAAACCTATAAAAAATAATATTATATTTCCCAGCCATTGGGTAATTGCAGGTTCTATATAATCTACATGCTTTATTAATAAAGATATTCCTGCTATTCCGCCAGAAGCTATTTGATTAGGTGCAAGAAATAAGTTAAATCCTAATGCTGTTATTCCACATCCAATTATTAGCTGCAAATATTGTATAATATAATAGCATTTAATGCCTTTATTTATAATAAATCTATTTTGATTCATCTAAAATCTCCTTTTTTCACAAAATATACTAATAATAAATATCTATTTTATATTTTGAAAAATAAGTAAATAAATACTACTAATTTATATTTTTGAATTTGCCATTTCATTTAGAGTATCTGCCATTGTGGAAACTTCTTGAACATTAGATGAAATTTCTTGTATTGCTGCTGTCTGCTGCTCTGTAGTTTGAAGAGTAGCATTAGAAGTTTCAGTGGTCTTATCAACAGATTCCTGTATTTTTCTAGTAAGATCTACGATGGTAGAAGCTGTAGCTTTTGAATCTTCAGATAATTTTCTTATTTCACTGGCAACAACTCCAAAACCCCTGCCTAATTCCCCCGCTCTGGCAGCTTCTATAGCCGCATTCAAACCAAGCATTTTTGTCTGTTCTGCTATATTTTTTATAGAATTTAATACAGTATTTATCTCTAAAGATATACTTTTAACCCTATTTATTTCCTCATTTAAAACTTGTTGATTATTACTAACATTTAAGGACGATGCAGCCAATTCTTCCATGGTAGCTGAAATCTGTTCAAAATTTTCGGAAAGATTTCTAGCAACTGTTCCAACTAAAATTGATTCATAACCTATTTTACAAAGAGCATTGGCAACTACATATAATACTTCAGATGCCGCCTTTACATTTTGCTCACTTACTTTATATACATGATTTGAAGCATCTACATATTTATCAGCATCCACACCTATTTCAGCAGCAGTATCTCTAAAACGAGTTTCTCCAGGATGGGAATACATAACTTGTCCACCCAATATTGTACCTATGGTTTTGCCTTTTATCATTATAGGTGCAGCAAAATCAATTAAGCCTGCATGACAGGTATACACATACGGTTTGCCAAGTTTTGTTGCTTCATTTCCCCCTTTTTTATGGGACTCTGCACATCTGGCCACTCCTTTAACAGTAGACTGTGTAAGATTTAAACAAAAATTAGTATAGGAACTAGGTTTTGTTACAGGTTTTCCATGTTTGTCCACCGTCACACTGGCTATATTCATGCTTTCGGCAAAATTATCTTGAAATTTTTGCAGTATATTTATATCTATAACATCCTCCACTTCCAATAAATCTAAATCTAATTCTCCACCTTCCAATATTTTTATCATTGTATTACCTCCCCATATATAACTAAAATTTAATTTTTTTATTACAACATATATATTATATATTATATACAAACAAAATTCTTACCTTCAGATGAAGTTTTTATTATTTCTAAAAGCCTAAAATCTTCACTAATTAATTTAATATTTCAAATTTTGATTTACTTAATTAAAGTTATACTTGAATTAAAATGAAATTTATAAAAATATATAGATATAGGTAAAAATTTTAACCTATTTAGTCTTTAATGCATATTTTCCCCTTTGTATTTATAAAAATTTTCAATTATAATGTAAATTATACTAAAGGTTAAGATGAAAAAATAAACATAACACAATAGCAAAATGGTTTGTAACCTGTCTATGTGGTATCACCATTAATTCGTCCCTTAACCGGGGCGTTCTTTTATTTAATTTTATATCATTGTATAATATCTGTCTATTTTATATTCGTATAACTTGTGAAAATCATTACATTATAGTTTATAGGCAGTGATTTTATAAGATATAGGATTTCTGAGTTTAAACTTAATTTATACATAAAATTTTAACTAATAAATGCTATGTATACGTATAACTTAGGTTTTAAATGAGAAATCCTATAAATTTCAGCATTTACTTTAATGCTTTAAAGGGGGGAAGATAAGAGTATATTTACTTGAATAGTATTTTAAATTTTTAATGCGGATTCTTTTTACTATAATTAAAAAATTGTGTTCTATGAATCATTAACTAAAATGAAGGGGTGGTTTAAAAAATGAATGTATCATTACTAATAATTATACTCTATATAGCAATGCTTTTTGTAATAAGTTCTTTCGCCAAAAAAAGGGTATCAGAGGGCGGAGAAGGTTATACTTTAGCCGGAAGACAACTTTCAACTCCATTGATAGCTTGTTCACTTATAGGCCTTGCCATTGGAGGAGCTTCAACTATAGGCGTTGCTGAACAAGCCTATGATATAGGTCTTGCAGCAGGCTGGTATACTGTAGCCTGGGGATTTGCAGCTATAGTTATGGGACTTGTCACTGCTGAAAAATATAGAAAATTTAATGTATCCACCGTACCAGAGCTCTTTGGAAAATTCTACGATGAAAAAGGAAGGTTTGTTTGCGTTATATGTCAGATGATTATTCTCATTGTAGTTGTATCCCTGCAATACATTGCAGGCGGTTCTATTCTGTCCTCACTTTTACCTGGAATATTTACACTAAAATCCGGTATGATAGTAAGTGCCTGCGTATTCATAGGAATAACTTTTATGGGTGGAATGTGGTCTGCAGGATTATGTAATTTATTTAATGTACCTTTAAAATATGCAGGAATTATATTATGTACTATATTGGCTGTAATATCAACTGGAGGACTTGAACATATAAAATTGACTCTGCCTCAAAACGTACCTTATTTCAGCTTTACTCAGGGAACTGGCATATGGATAATTTTAAGCTGGTTTCTAGTTATGATAACACAGGTTATGTCTATGCAGGGACCTGTACAAATAGCTTTTGCAGCTACGGATTCTAAAACAGCAAAAAAAGGCTTCATAATAGGCGGTTTATGTATGATTCCTATAGGATTTTTGTG
Organism: Candidatus Clostridium eludens; assembly: GCF_045310515.1. Lineage (NCBI taxonomy): Bacteria > Bacillati > Bacillota > Clostridia > Eubacteriales > Clostridiaceae > Clostridium > Candidatus Clostridium eludens. The sequence continues at coordinate 20,192 of NZ_JBJHZX010000026.1, forward strand.
TGCCTTAATAGGTATGGCAGCCAAAGTTTCTTTCCCAAATGTAAGTGCTACTATGGCACTACCTAAAATGATATTATCATTAAATCCTGTAGCAGCTGGTATAACTCTGGCAGCACTCTGGGCGGCAGATGTATCCACTGCTTGTAACTTATTACTAGGAGCTTCTACACTATTTTCACAGGATATATATAAAAAATCTATAAATCCAAAAGTAGATGATAGGAAATATCTTATAATTAATAAAGTATCAGTTATTCTACTTGGTATATTTACTTTCGTATTAGCTCTATCTATGTCAGGTATATTAAAAACTATATCCATAGGCTTAAGTCTCTGTACTGCCTTTACTATAGTATTTCTATTTACCATATTTTGTCCTAAATTATGCAGAAAGAGTTCTGCTTTTTACACTACTTTAGTAAGTATAATAGTTTTATTTTTATGGCAGATAATACCATCATTTAGAATATTTCCTCATGTGATATTTATGGAATGGCTAGTATGTTTGTGTACTTTTCTATTAATAGCAGTATTGGACAAACAAAATATCTTTACAAATGAGCAACTTGATTCTATTGAAAAAGTTACCTAAATTCAGCATAATTTCAAAAGTATACATATCAATTATTTAAGTATAAGTAAAGGGTCAAATATAGGCTTATTTTTTATGAAACCTGCTTTGACCCTGTTGTATTATTAATGATCTCTAACACTTTTTGAATTATATTTTTCCCACAAAATTTTAATCTGATTTAGGTGATGCAAAATATTTAAAATATAATCTGCTTTCTTCTGAGAACCCATAATTAATGTTTCAAATTGATTTTTATCCTTATTGGATTTTTTAATAATATTAGTTAATTCATGATTTATCTTTTCAACATCACCCATGTTATTTTTCTGAGAATTTTTAACATTACCAAAATGTTTTAAAAACTCTCCCTGTGATAAGACAATATCGTCCATTAATACGTCCGATTTTTTGATACTCTGAACGGCATTAGAAACTGTATGCATTCCCTCCATGGACTTATTATTTAGCTTTTTAATAATTTCTGTCATACCTTTTAAAGAATTTACTATATCTTTTACATTATCCTGTGAATCAACAGACAGTTTTTTTATTTCGCCTGCAACAATAGAAAAACCCCTTCCATATTCTCCTGCCCTGGAGGATTCTATAGCAGCATTAAGTGCAAGTAGGTTTGTTTGTTTTGCTATATTGGAAATAACATTTGTAAACTTTTCAATACTTTCATACTGTGTTTTTAATTTATCACATAAAGATATAAATTCTCCAAACATTTTTTCTACATTATTCATTTCTTCATCCATATAGGCATTTTGTGTCTTTGCATTGTTGACCTTTTCTGACTCTTTAACAGAATTTTGAAAAAGCTGTTCTATTAAATTATTAGTATCTTTACTGCTTTCAGCTAAATCCTGCAGGTGCTCCTTAACTTTTCCTATCTGCTCTTCTGCATATCCTGATTCCTTTGGGTAGTATATGGAAACACATACTCTGTATTATTTTCATCAATATCTTTATGATGAATTCTTTTATTAAAATTTTTTGACATATTTTCATCCCTCTATTCCACCATCAACATTACCATAGTTTGATTTAAATGCTTCTTATAATATTGTTCCCCATAACTTACAAACCCGGTTGTATTCTTGCAAAATGAAATCATTTCCTTGTCAAAATTTTCCCATATTTTATCTTTTACAAACAACAGCTTTCTAAATATGCAATTTATTGACAAAACAAAAGATGGTTTAAAGGATACATCTCTTAATGTTTCTTTCAATACACCAATAGGCTCTGCGGGCTTTAAAAGATATACAAAAGTATTCACCATTAATTCACTATAAAATGTAATGGATTTATCTTCATTTACTTTCATAGGTGATGCAATAAGTATATCATTTTCATATAATTTCCCCAGTGGATTGCTCATAAAATACTCTGGAAGCTTATTTTCGCTTACTCCAACTGCATATGCATATTCGGTACTTGCAGGTTTGTTATTAAAAGTCTTTACCTTTCTGCTTACTACGTCAGCTTCAGTAACCCTGAGTATTTTTTCGGTTTTTACATATATATTTTCTTTAATAATACTTGTCCTTCTTTTTAAGTTAAAAAACAACGCAACATTCATAACTCTTCTATTACCTACATATATATAAGTTTCTTCAAATCTCTCATTATCTCCAGCACTGCCACCTATAATTTTGAAACTTGAATCTATGAAATAAAAAGTGCTTAAAATACTTTCTTCAATCCCTTTTAACCCATCACACAACAGCAGCATAAAAGCATTTTTATTGTTCTTCACATTCCCATAAGCCTTTTTGAGTTCATTCACACTTAATATAGGTGGATATGAAATTTCCACAATTTCAGCTTCTTTTCTATCGTATTCAAAACCGGTAATTACCCCATCTTTATATCCTGCATATGTATATTCTCCTGCAGTTGAACAAAGTACAATGTCTTTATCATTATTCTTAGACAACTCTTTTACATTGTCTGCTGAACAAAATAAAACTACTCCCCTACTCTCATCAGTTCCCCTAATAAAACTAATGGCTTCTTGAACTTTAGAAAAATATAAAGCCTTCATATCAAATCTCCCTGTTCTAATAATTTATATTAAATCATATTGAATATTATATCACAATTTGATACTCATTCATCATTACAACTTAAATTTATTTTTTTATCCAGTGACACAGAGGATTTTTAGATACAATATTTATAGCTAATGCTATTTCTTTCACTATATTTGTATTAAATTGTTCTGAAAGTTCATTCATTTTAGTATATAATAATCCCTTTTCACTAGATACATACTTAGGGGGAAGATTATTTAATACTATAGCTTTTATATCTTCAATACACTTAGGACATTTACAAATATTATCGTAATTCTCTAAAACTTTAGGCACTAATCTATCTACCATGTCTTCCATATAGTTTTTAATCAATTACTTCACCTTCTTAAAGCTTAACTAACTCGATTCTTTCTTACATTTTATCACATTACCTAGAATTTAAACATTTAAAAAATGCCAGTGCTGAGCCTAACATTTCCTCTATTGTATTTTATTTAACAACAAAAAGCCTCTGACCACAGTCAAAGACTTTTTACAATTTAATTATGCAATTGAAACTAACTCTTCCATATTTTCACTGATGTTTATAGATATAATAAATACTTTAATTAACTGGTTTCTTAAATTTGTTTTTACATTAATTAAAAGTCCTTCTATTTGCTTATAAATCAATTTATCATGCCTCTTTACTTGATTTTGAAGATTATTCTTATGCAATACCTTTTTACCAGAAATTATTTTGTCACATAGATTATTTATCATTATGTCAGGACACAACATATCGAATATAGATGAAATTGCAAAATCTACGATTCTTTCACTGACTTTTGTTACTATTTGAGTAGTTGTAAAATTCTTAATAGTATTCTCAAGGAAAGTATTGTACTTATTGAAATCAAATGAATTTACATATTCATAATTTATTTGTAAATCATTTGCATTATTATTAAATTGCTCATTAACTTTCAATATAATATTTTCTAAAAAATTTTCAATTGTTTTAGAAGATAATACTAGTTGCTCAAATATCTCTTTATTATGTAATGAGGGCTTATTGGCTATAATTGCTGAATAAGTTTCAGCTGATTTTAAGCATGTAGAAAAAAAAACATCTAATTCTTTTTCTATTAATGAAATATAAACTTTTTCAAATTCACTTACATAATATCCAAAATAAATACTTGGATCTATCATGATTATCTCCTTTTGCTTTAATAATTTCATATCAAGTGATTTTTAGGTCTAGGCGAAATTTGAATATCAGGTTTTATTTTATGCTAATAAGGTAAAGACAATATAAAATATATGTTAAAATCTTTTAACATATATTTTACACAACCACGAACTATATATAGTAATCCTATGTTACATTTACATTATGAATATTTATCTATGTCACACTTTATTTTAAAATTATAGTCAAGTTGGAGGCATGTGTAATGGTATGTAAATCATTAAATAATCCTAGTGGTGAAGAACTTTATGAGCTTCTGGAAATAATTAAAAATGATGATATTTCTACTGTATATCAACCTATTGTATCCTTAACAAACGGCAATATTATCGGATATGAAGCACTAAGCAGAGGACCTGAAGACTCTTCGTTACAAAGTCCTGATAAGCTGTTCTCTGCAGCTAAGCTTTACAATAGAACTTGGGATTTAGAACTTCTATGCAGAACAAAAGCTATTGAGAGAGCATCCAATATACCGGATGACAAATTTCTTTTTATTAATGTGGATCCATATATCTTTAAGGATGAAAAATTCAAGCGTGGATTTACAAAAGAATTTCTTGCTAAACATAATATATCTTCTGAAGTAGTAATATTTGAAATAACTGAAAAAACTTCCATAGAGGATTATAAAAACTTCAGAGCCGTACTTAATAATTATATAGATCAAGGATACAAGATTGCCATTGATGATACTGGTTCAGGTTATTCCGGACTTAAAATGCTCACGGAAATAAAACCACACTATGTAAAAATCGACATGGATTTAATTAGAAATATTAATAAAGATGCTTTTAAGCAGTCATTAATAGAATGCTTTGTAAGGCTTTCCGAAGTAACTAATATGAAACTCATTGCTGAAGGTATAGAAACAAAAGAAGAGCTTAAAACATTAATTAATCTTGGAGTTTATGCTGGACAAGGATATTTTATTAATCCACCTGCAGGAACATTTTTAGATATACCCAATCATGTAAAAAATGCTATCTTGTCCTGTAATAAAATGAAAAATAATAAATTTGTTTCTTGCTCAAATAATTACATAGGTAAAATTGCACGTTTAGACAAAGCATTTAATACAAATACCCCATGTAAAATTATAAAGGAATATTTTTATGACAATGATATTACAGGTGCATGTATTGTAAATGATGAATTTCCTGTGGGGCTTATAATGAAACACTCATTAAATTCAGTACTTGCCACTCAATATGGCGTTGCCGTTTTTACAAAACGTCCTATATCCTTAGTTATGGATGTTAACCCTATAATAGTGGATTATTACACACCTGTAAGTCAAGTCTCTAACATAGCTATGGAGCGAAAAACCGATAATATATACGATTATATCATTATAACTAAAAATAACAAATATTACGGTATTGTTACAGTAAAGGCACTTCTTAATTATACTACAATGCTGGAATGTAATTATGCAAGGCAGCTTAATCCCCTAACTGGATTACCGGGTAACTCAATTATAGAAAATAAACTTAAGGACATTCTTGCATTAGAGCAGAAATGCTGCGTTTTATATTTTGATTTAGATAATTTTAAGGTATATAATGATACATATGGATTTGAGAATGGAGATAAGGTAATTAAATTTACCTCTCAATTAATAAAACTTGAAACAAAAAAACTATTTCCATATAACAGCTTTATAGGTCATATTGGCGGAGATGATTTTTTTGGTATAATAGAAGATTCTCTAGAGAGTTGTTCAATGCTGTGCGAAAACATTATTAAGAAATTTGATATAGGTATACTAAATTTCTTCAATGAAAAAGATAAAACTAAGGGATATATTGAACATATAGACAGGAAAGGAAACAAAGATATATTTACTCTCACCTCATTATCTATTGCCGGTATCTATGGTAATATAGGAACCTTCTCTAATATTGAATATGTTGGGCAAAAGGCAGCCTCTATTAAAAAAGAGGCCAAACATATAAAAAAAAGTTGTTATATAATAAAAGAATGTTAGGAAATACTAAAATTTATAGAGGAGGTAACAGGATGAAATTGAAAAAATTTATATCTTATTTTTTCATGGCTGCTTTTTGTATTAGTTTTATTACGTCTTGTTCTATTAGTGCAAATCAACAGCCAGCTACAAGAGAAATGTTTGCATTGGACACCATAATAAATTTAAAATATTATGGCAAAAATGCTGATAAGGCCCTTGATGAATCAGTTAATAGAATTTCTGATATTGAAAAGAAAATGTCTATATTTCTCTCAACCAGTGAAATATCACAGATTAATGCAAATTCAGGAAAAAAGCCTGTGAGGATAAGTGCTGATACATTTTATGTAGTTGAAAAAGCATATCAACAAGCTAAACTTTCCAATGGTGCCTTTGATCCAACTGTGGAGCCACTTACTTACTTATGGGGTATAGGAACGCCTCACCAGAAAATTCCAAGTCAAAGTGAAATTGACAAAGTAAAACCTCTAATAAATTATCATGATATTATCATGGATAAAAACACCTTAACTGTTGAATTGAGACAAAGAAGTCAGGGATTGGATTTTGGAGGAATAGCTAAAGGATACTCTGCTGATGAGTTAAAAAAAATATGCCGCAAATACAACATAAACTCTGCACTTATTGATTTGGGCGGAAACGTATATGCTGTTGGCAACAATCCCGATGGAACGGCCTGGAAAATTGGAGTACAAAATCCACTGGCAGATACGGGACAATATCTAGGAATTGTGGCTGCTACAGATAAATCATTAGTGTCAGCTGGTGACTATCAAAGATTTTTTGTACAAAATGGAAAAACCTATGGACAAATTTTTGATCCATCTACTGGTTACCCATCTGCAAATGGAATAATAGGTACAACAATTTTATCAGACTATTCCATTGACGGTGATGCATTATCAAACAGTCTTTATGTCCTTGGTGTTGATAAGGGACTAAAGCTTATTGAATCTTTAAAAGGTACTGATGCATTATGCATAACATCTGATAAAAAGATATATTTGACACCTGGAATGAAAAAAGTATTTCAACTCACTGATACCAGCTATAAAATTGCAAACTGATATAATCTATTTAAACATCCTCTTTTGAATATTATTGAATTTTTTACATTATATGTATATAATTAATGTATAAAATCAATATTGTAAGGAGGGATCATCTTGAAAAAAAAATTTGCTTGTATATTAGTTCTAATATTTTTTCTTATGGTACCTATATATGTTCACAGCAAAGAATTAACACAATTGCAAAGAAGCAATTCTAATTCTATTAGAGCAAAAGTTGACCATAATAAATTTAAAGTAATGGTTAGTATATCTAATCAGAAAGTATTTATATATAAAAATGGCATACTGATTAAATCAATTATTTGCTCTACTGGCCTTCCAGGAGATGACACTAAAACACCCTATGGACATTTCAAAATAGACAATGATTATGGACTAAATTTTTACAATGACAAATATAAAGAAGGTGCTAAGTATTGGGTTGGCTTTATTGGATCTGAGTATTTATTTCATTCTGTGCCAACAAATAAAGATGGACAAATAATCCAAGGCGAAGCACATAAGCTAGGAACTGAAGCATCCCATGGGTGCATAAGGATGTCTGTGGATAATTCCTATTGGTTCTATCGTACAATTCCCCAAGGAACAGATGTAATCATAGGTAAATGCTACTCAGGACATGCCTTATATTACTAGCCAATTTGCCTGTGGTAACTCCCCTAGTCATACTCACCACTAAGAACATTTACTATTTTTTGCTTAAACCAAATAAATAATAACATGCTATTAAGATAGCAAACCAAATAGGTGCAACAATAATAGCCATTAAGGTATCTCTATTAAAAAACATGATTATTATTACAAATACTAAAAATGCTAGACTAATCCAATTAATATATGGATACCCGGGCATTGGAAATTTCAACTCTTTTACTTGATGAGGAGTAAGCCCCTTTCTAAAGTTCATTTGAACTATTAAAATTATTGCCCAAACCCAAATAGCACCAAAAGTTGCCACACTGGTTACATAGGTAAATACCTTAGAAGGAATTATGTAGTTAAGTAAAACTCCAATCAGCAGAAAACCTGAGGAAACTATAATCCCAGCAGTTGGAACATGTGTTTTTCCAAGTTTGTTAAATATTTTTGGAGCTGTACCCTGAAGAGAAAGATTATAAAGCATACGACCGGTACTGAAAATACCACTGTTACAGGAAGATAACGCTGCAGTTAATACTACAAAATTTATAATTCCCGCAGCTACTGCAATTCTAAGTTTACTAAAAGTTAGAACAAAAGGACTGCCTATTGTACCTAGACTATTCCAAGGATAAAGAGACATAATTACAAGAAGTGCTCCCACATAAAACACTAATATTCTCCAAAAAACTTTATTGATAGCTGATGGTAAAGTTTTTTGTGGATCCTTTGCTTCTCCTGCCGTAACACCTATAAGTTCCATTCCAAGATATGAGAACATAACCATTACTATTGACATAACAGCTCCCCATACGCCTTTGGGGAAGAAGCCTCCATGTCTCCATAAGTTTGAAAATCCAATTGGCCTCCCGCCATTTCCAAAGCCAAATACAATCATAAGTAATCCCAATATAATCATTGCAATAATTGTAACAATTTTAATTAGTGCAAACCAAAATTCAAATTCCCCATAAGCTTTTACAGCAATTAAATTTACACAAGTCATTATAATTACCGCTATAAGAGCTGGTATCCATTGTGGTATGGTAGGTATCCAAAATCTAACATATACTCCTACTGCGGTGACTTCAGCCATACAGGTTACAACCCACATAAACCAATAGGTCCAACCAGTTAAATAACCGGCAAGAGGTCCTATAAATTCGTTAGCATAGGCACTGAAAGATCCAGAAACCGGATATGCTGTTGCCAGCTCCCCCAATGCTCTCATAATGAAAAACATTATAAGTCCAGCAAGTGTATATACTAATAAAATAATTGGGCCAGCCATTTGAATAGCAGTAGCAGAACCTAGAAATAATCCCACGCCTATTGCCCCACCAAGTGCTATTAATTGAATATGACGTTCTTGCAAACCACGTTCAAGGTTCTCATCTAATGCATTTTGTTTAGCCATTTCTACCTCCTAAGTAATTAAACTTCATATACATTAGCAATATACAATTTACACATTTAATATTCATAAATTTTAATTTTAAGATTAACTTTTACCTGACAGTTCAACTGATAAATGCTGCTAAGTTAAATATTTATGTATAGACAAAGTATAAAAGTTTAATAATACACTTATGGTAATTTATTTACAATCTTTATACAATCTTTATACAGGTTATAGTAATCTTAATCCAATCTTTATGTGATAAATGATATTATTAGCCATATAGAAGAATAATTAGGAGGCGAATTATAATGTTGGATATTTTATTTATTGCATTGCTCTCATCTGGATTTATATCTATTAAGTTATTTGCCAAATGGTGCGAGAAGCAAGTGGACAAAAAACAATAATAAATGGGGGAATATGTATGTGGATTCTAATTACAGTTATTATTTTACTTTTTATATATCTAAGCTATGCATTGTTTAATCCTGAAAAATTTTAGTGTGAAATTTAGAATTGGAGGAAATCTTTTATGGAATGGTTGCAGATAATAATACCCTTAGTGTTATTTATAATTTTAGTAGTACCCATGGGTAAATATTTATACTATGTAGGTACTGGTGATACCGCATTTGGGGATAGATTTTTTAATAAAATAGACAATTTTATATACAAGATATGTGGAATAAACAAAAATGAGGAAATGAAATGGAAAGAATATGTACTTTCAATTATTGCAGTTAATGCAGTTATGATATTTATAGGATATATAATACTGAGAATACAGAGTTTACCTATATTGAATCCTAATAAAATAGGAGGAATGGAACAAAGTTTGTCATTTAATACTATCATAAGTTTTATGACAAATACAAATTTACAGGACTACAGTGGAGAATCTGGACTTTCCCATCTCAGCCAAATGATTGTTATTATATTTATGATGTTTACATCATCAGCAACCGGTTTTGCTGCAGCCCTTGCTTTTATGAGAGGTATTATTGGACATAAAAAAACTATGGGCAATTTTTTTGTAGATTTAACTAGAGTAATCACAAGAGTTCTATTGCCACTTTCAATAATTGTAGGAATTTTCTTAGTAGCTCAGGGAGTTCCACAAACTCTTTCAGGAACTCATACAGTAACCACAATAGAAGGTAAAATGCAGGATATAACACTTGGACCTGTAGCAGCCCTTGAATCTATAAAACATGTTGGAACCAATGGAGGAGGTTTTTTCGGCGCAAACTCATCACATCCTTTTGAAAATCCCACACCTATATCAAATTTAATAGAACTTTTATCGATGATGCTGCTGCCGGGTGCGTTAGTTTATACATTTGGATTAATGCTTAAAAATAAAAAGCAGGGGTGGGCAATATTTGCTGCTATGGCAGTATTATTCCTCATAGGGTTACCAATATGTTATTTTGCAGAAAAATCAGGTAATCCAGCTCTTGCACATATTGGATTGAATCAATTGATGGGTAACATGGAAGGTAAAGAAGTCCGGTTTGGAGTAGGGCAATCTTCATTATTTACTGCGGTGACTACAGCCTTTACCACAGGTACAGTTAATAATATGCACGATTCACTAACCCCTCTTGGAGGAGCTATAGCACTTATAAATATGATGCTTAACGTAATCTTTGGTGGAAAAGGCGTAGGATTTATGAATATGATAATGTACTCAATACTTACAGTTTTTCTGTGCGGACTTATGGTGGGAAGAACTCCAGAGTTTTTATCAAAGAAAATTGAAGGTAAGGAGATTAAGCTTATAGCACTGGCTATAATTATTCATCCATTTTTAATATTAATGTTTTCGGCACTGGCTTTAATAATGCCTCAAGGATTAGCTGGTATATCAAACCCTGGATTCCACGGGCTATCACAAATTGTATATCAATTTACATCTTCAGCTGCCAATAATGGTTCTGGATTTGAAGGATTAGCCGACAATACTATGTTCTGGAATACTACTACTGGTATAGTAATGTTTTATGGAAGATATTTATCTATTATAATTCTTCTTGCAGTAGCAGGATCACTTGCTTCGAAAAAAGCAATACCAGTTTCTGCTGGAACTTTTAGAACAGATAATTCAATGTTTACAATAACCTTAATATTTATAGTTTTAATAATAGGTGCTTTAACATTCCTGCCGTCTCTGGCACTTGGACCTATTGCAGAGCATTTAACCTTATGGCACTAAAAGACCATAACTATCATGAAATATAAAAATGAGGAGAATAACGCTATGAGTGATAATAAAAGAAAATCTAAATTTATTACAAAAGAAATATTACGTGAAGCTATTGTAGACTCTTTTAAAAAGCTTAACCCAAAATATATGATAAAAAACCCAGTAATGTTTGTGGTAGAAGTAGGGTTTATCATATCATTATTGCTTACATTTTTACCTAATCTATTTGGAGATCAAGGTAATAATTTAAAGGTTTATAATTTTATAGTAGCAGTAATATTGTTCATAACAGTACTTTTCGCAAATTTTGCAGAAGCAGTAGCTGAAGGACGTGGAAAAGCACAAGCTGAAAATTTAAAGAAAACAAAAAAAGATACTATTGCAAAACTTTTAGATTCTAATGGAAATGTTAAAACCATTAATGCAAATGAATTAAAAAAAGGTAATATAGTTTTAGTTGAAAATGGAGATATAATTCCAAACGATGGAGAAGTAATAGAAGGTATTGCATCTGTAGATGAATCGGCTATAACTGGAGAATCAGCTCCAGTTATGAAGGAAAGAGGTGGAGATTTTGCTTCTGTTACAGGGGGAACAAAGGTTGTAAGTGACTGGCTAAAAGTTGAAATAACTGCAACGCCCGGAGAATCATTTTTGGACAAAATGATAGCTCTTGTAGAAGGTGCATCAAGACAGAAGACACCAAATGAAATTGCACTTAATACCTTACTTGTCAGTTTAACTCTCATATTTCTTATAGTCATAGTATCACTTTATCCTATGGCCGGTTATTCAGGAGTTAAAATCCAGGTTTCTACTCTTATTGCACTTCTTGTATGTTTAATACCTACAACCATAGGCGGGCTTTTATCTGCTATTGGTATTGCAGGTATGGATAGGGTTACAAGATTTAATGTTATAGCTATGTCTGGAAAAGCTGTTGAAGCCTGTGGCGATGTAAATACCATGATACTTGATAAAACTGGAACAATAACATTTGGTAACAGACTTGCATCAGAATTTATCCCTGTTGAAAATTCAAGCATGGAAGAACTTATAAAGTATTCAGTTATTTGTTCATTAAAAGATGATACTCCAGAAGGTAAGTCTATAGCTGAGCTTGGTAATAAATCAGGGGCAACAATTAATTCCACGGAATATGAAAAGTTTAATTTTATAGAATTTACTGCGCAGACAAGAATGAGTGGAATAGATTTAAGTGACGGCTCTACCATAAGAAAGGGTTCTTATGACGCTATAAAAAATAGAGTAAAAGAAATGGGAGGTACTATTCCAAAAGATTTGGAAGACATAGTTAACAGAGTGGCAAAACTAGGAGGAACTCCCCTTGTAGTTTGTGTTAATAATAAAATATATGGTGTAATTTATCTTAAAGATACAGTTAAACCTGGTCTAGTTGAGAGATTTGAAAGACTCAGAGGAATAGGAATAAAAACAATAATGTGTACAGGAGATAATCCATTAACTGCCGCAACTATTGCCAAAGAAGCAGGAGTAGATGGTTTCATAGCCGAATGTAAACCTGAAGATAAAATTGAAGCTATTAAAAAGGAACAATCAGAAGGTAAACTTGTTGCAATGACCGGTGATGGAACCAATGATGCCCCTGCACTGGCACAGGCAGATGTAGGCCTTGCCATGAACAGTGGTACTACTGCTGCCAAAGAAGCTGCTAATATGGTAGATTTGGATTCAGACCCAACAAAAATCCTTGAAGTGGTTGAAATTGGGAAACAGTTACTCATAACCAGGGGAGCCTTAACCACTTTCAGTATAGCAAATGATGTAGCAAAATATTTTGCTATAATACCAGCTGTTTTTGCTGCAGCTATACCCCAAATGCAGGCTATGAATATAATGAAACTTTCAACACCTTATAGCGCTATACTCTCAGCCCTAATATTTAATGCCATAATAATACCACTGCTTATACCAATTGCAATGAGAGGCGTAAAATATAAACCCATGAAATCAGAAGCACTGCTGCTTAGAAACATGCTTGTTTTTGGATTAGGAGGTATAATTGTACCTTTCATAGGAATTAAAGTTATAGATTTAATTATTACACCACTAGTTAGAATTTTTAATTTAGGTTAGTTTAAAATATCTAAATAACTGGAGAAAGAGGAGATTTTGTTATGAAAATAATAAAGAAAGCCATTTCCGTAAGTATTGTTTTTATGGTACTTTGCGGGTTCATATATCCTATTTTTATGACGGGAATAAGTCAATTACTTTTTAATAAGCAGGCTAATGGAAGTATGGCTGTAGTTGATGGCAAAAAAGTAGGTTCAGAACTTATAGGCCAAAATTTTACAGATGCCAGGTTTTTTAGAGGGAGAGTTTCATCTGTAAATTATAATACTTATACCCAAGCAGACACTAAACCTGATAAATACGGTAAAATAACTTATAGAGGAGCAGCCTCAGGTTCACAAAATCTGGCACCCTCCAATAAAGCACTTCAGGAAAGAGTTGAAAAAGATATACAAGATTTTTTGAAGTCACATCCTGGAGTTAAAAAAGAAGATATTCCAACAGATTTACTTACAAGTTCAGGTTCAGGACTTGACCCGGATATAAGCCCTGAATCTGCAAATATCCAGATACCAGCAGTTTCAAAAGCCTCAGGCATAAGTCAGACTGACCTTAAGAAAATAGTGGATAAATATACTGAAGGAAGAAGTCTGGGTATATTTGGAGAACCAAGAGTAAATGTACTAAAGGTAAATCTTGAAATAGCTTCGATGCTAAATTTAAGGGGTGATTGAAATAGATACTGATAAAAGACCCGATCCAGAATATTTTTTAAATCAAATAAAAAAAGAAAAGGAAGAAAATGAATCTGTAAGAGGAAAACTAAAAATATTTTTTGGTTATGCAGCTGGAGTGGGCAAAAGCTATACCATGCTTATGGAAGCCCATGATATGAAAAAAATAGGTAAAGATGTAGTTATCGGATATATTGAGCCCCATGCAAGACCAGAGACTATGGCTTTATTAAATGGAATTGAAGATATAGGCCCTAAGATAATTGAGTATAAAGGCACAACTTTAAGAGAATTTGATTTAGACAAGGCACTGCTTAGAAAACCTGAAATAATATTAGTGGATGAACTTGCTCATACCAATGCCAAGGCTAAGAGGCATAGAAAAAGGTGGCAGGACATTGAAGAGCTTCTTGATGCAGGAATAGATGTATATACTACTTTGAATGTTCAGCATATTGAGAGTTTAAACGACATAGTTGAAAGTATAACTCATATTTCAGTAAGAGAAACTATTCCTGACAAAGTATTTGATAAGGCAGACAAGGTAGAACTTATAGACATTGAGCCTACAGAGCTTTTAATCCGTTTTAGCGAGGGTAAAATATATAGCAAAGAACAGACTAAAAAGGCTTTCAATAATTTTTTTACTAAAAATAATTTATTTGCTCTGAGAGAAATTGCTCTTAGAAGAACAGCAGATAGAGTAAACTATGAAGTTGAAAATGCAAGATTATCAAAAGGACAAATAACTGTAATGCCTACATCAGAGCCAATATTAGCCTGTATTGGCCCTTCTCCTTCATCTGCAAGAGTTATACGTACCGCCGCAAGAATGGCAGAAGCACATCATTCTAAATGGATAGCTTTATATATTGAGACAACAAAATCACAAAAATTGAGCAAAGAGGATAAAGAAAGGATACAGTCTCATTTTAATTTAGTAGACCAGTTGGGAGGAGAAATAGTTACTGTATATGATGAAAATATAGTAGAACAAATAATTCAATATGCAAAATTTAGAAATATTACTAAAATAATAATAGGCAAAAACCATAGAAAACCCAACAATCTATTTCATATTTATGCAAAAGATATAGTTGATAAGCTTATGGATTCTAATTCTCATATAGATGTTTATGTTATACCTAATTCAACATTTCATAAACAAAAGAATAATAACTTCATGGCAAAGTACAGCAAAAATTTTCAAATATCATTTAAAGAAGTTTTGATGTCAGGAGTTACAGTACTTACGGCTACAATACTCTCTATAATTTTTAATTATTTTGGCTTTAGTGAAATAATTGTTATTATGATTTTTATTTTAGGTGTTATAATTGTAAATATAAAAACAACAGGTTATATATTAGGGTTTATATCTTCTATAATTAGCGTAACTTTATTCGATTATTTTTTTACAGAACCTAGGTATTCACTGCAAGTTTATAATAAAAGTTATTTAGCAACTTTTGCTATAATGTTAACAGTAACTTTTATTATAGGAACACTTACAAACAAACTCCAAAAGGAAGTCCGTAATTCTTCAGCAAAGGAAAACAGAACTCAAATTTTATATAGGGTAAATGAAAAATTATTAAGTGCAACGGGCACAGCAGATGTTGTAGCTATAGGGATAAAGTATATTTCCAGACTTTTAGAGAGAACCGTGGTTTGCTATTTATCAAAGGAAAATAAACTTTTAAATCCATTTGTGTACAATCAAGATAAAGGAGAGAAAGACAACGAGCTTCTGAGCAGAAATGAAGAAACTGTTGCTTATTGGACATTCTTAAATGACAAAGAATCAGGAGCAGGAACAAATACATTTTATGGTTCAAAAGGATATTATATGCCTTTAAAAAGCCAGAGAAAGATATTAGGTGTAGTAGGGATTTCCTGCAGTAATGGAATTCTTGAACCCGAACAAAAATTTATTTTTAAAACAGTTATAAGTCAGATATCTATTGCATTAGATAGAGAAATTCTTTCTGAGATACAAAAAAATTCTAAATTAGAAATAGAAAGCGAGCGCTTAAGAAGTAATCTGATTAGAGCAATCTCTCATGATTTAAGAAGTCCCCTGGCAGGTATTAAAGGCGCAGTAAGTACTATTATTGAAAATGGCAAGCTTATTTCTGAGGAAACAAAAGAAGAGCTTCTCCAAGGTATTTATGATGATACTGAATGGCTTATAAGGTTGGTGGAAAATTTACTTAGTATGACAAGATTTGATAAAGGAAAAATGGAAATAAAGAAAAACATGGAACTAGTAGAAGAAGTAGTGTATGAAGCAGTTCAGAGAACATCAAAACGCTTTAAAGAACATAAGATTGAGGTAACAGTTCCTAAAGATATAATAATGGCCCCCATGCATGGAAGTTTAATTGAGCAGGTAATTATAAATTTGATTGACAATTCTTTGAAATTTACACCAAAAGGATCTTTAATAGAAGTAAAAGCTTACGAGAAAAAACAGCAAGTTTTTTTTCAAGTTAGTGATAATGGTATGGGAATACCAAAAGAAATATTGCCCCACATATTTGATAGATTTTTTACAAACGGAAGCAAAATATCTGATTCAAGGCGCGGCGTGGGATTAGGCCTTGCCATTTGTAAATCTATAGTTGAAGCTCACGGCGGAACGATTGAGGCCTATAATAAAAAAGACGGAGGAGCTGTTTTCAGATTTAATATTCCTAAGGAGGCAAATTGAGATGGACAATAAACCATGTATCCTTGTAGTTGAGGATGATAAACCTATAAGAAAGTTTATCACAGCATCTTTAGCCGCTCAGGCATTCAAGTATATTGAAGCGGATAAAGGAACTGAAGCCATTGCACTTTTTCTATCATATAGTCCTGATTTAATAATACTGGATTTAGGACTTCCCGATATAGACGGAATTGAAATTATTACCAAAATAAGAGAATGGTCTAAAACCCCTATCATAATTGTTTCAGCAAGAGAAAATGAAAGACAAAAGGTAGAAGCCTTAGATAAGGGGGCTGACGACTATTTAACCAAGCCCTTTGGCATAGGAGAATTGCTGGCAAGAGTTCGGGTAGCTCTAAGGCATGGAATAACTAATAAAAACCCATATAAAAACAAAGACATTTTTGAAATCAAAGATTTAGTTATTGATTTTAATAAAAGACGGGTAATAATAAATGATGAGCATATACATTTAACGCCCATAGAATATAAAATAATGGCACTTCTCTGTAAATACCCTGGAAAGGTATTAACCCACAATTTTATTATTGGTGAGATATGGGGACCTTCAACTGGTAATGAAACTAAATCCCTTAGGGTTTTTATGGCAAGTTTAAGAAGAAAAATAGAAAAGAACCCTGCACAGCCAGAATATATTTATACAGAGGTAGGGGTAGGATACAGGCTGGTAGATGAATAATTATATGCGTTAATTCCACATAATAGATACCACCTTCTATATTTCCATTTTTAAGATGGCATCCTGTGGAAATATTGGTCTGCCCCTATATATTCTAAACTATATGCTTGAAATTTAAACCTGCTCTCCATCTCCATTTAAAAGACTGGAAGCTGCCGCACTAATTTCTTGACTATTTGCAGATATCTCCTCCGTAGCAGAAGAAATATCATTTATTGAATTGCTGACGCTCTCCATTTTTGTTACCAGAACTTTTGCAACTTCATATATCTGTTTTATAAGCTTAAGCATTGAAGCCTGATCACTTTGGGTTGATGCAGCTACGTCCCTTGACTCATAAGATAGTTTTTTTACCTCATCAGCAACTACAGAAAAACCCCTGCCCAATTCCCCCGTTCTTGCAGCTTCAATAGCTGCATTTAAAGCTAAAAGATTAGTTTGACTTGCTATATCTACAATTTGTTCTGAAGCATTAGAAAATCTATCTAGTTTGTCCTGCATTTCATTAACACTATCCTTAAGAACATTTGTTGTATTTAAAACATCCTCTATATTACTAGATATTTTATTAATGGCTGCTGCACTTTCTTCACTTCCTCTTGAAACTTCTTCAACTGAAAATATTATATCTGAAACTCTTTTCTTTAACACTTCAGCATTCCTGAGTTTTTCCTCAGACAACTGATTCAATTCTTCCAGTGCTTCCATCTGATGATTTTTATCATTTAAAAGTTGATGTTCATTGCTTACTTCTTGCCTATTGTAATCAATACAATTGTAGAGGACATTTAATCCATTATGTATGGCTTTAACCATATTATTGCATGTACCATATCCGCATGCAGAGCAATTAATATTTTTTTGCGTATCAGTATGCTTATTTAAACGTTTAAATATCTCATTGTACTGCAGCTCAGTTGGTTCTTTTATATCAGATATAGCTTCATTTTTACTGTATACTCTTATAAAGTCATCTAATTTAAAAGTTTTATCAAACATTTTAAAAAGGTCATCTTTCTTTTTTTTCATAAAGGCTTTATTATTTTTGTTAAGTTTAGCATTTTTCAGACTATTAAATTTATCATCACAATCATCAATTGATATTTCATCTTCATTTACTACGGCACTGCCAAAATTACATCCGCTAGAGCAATTTAAAATATCTACAATCATGGGAACTTTAGCCCCTTCATCAATACGCTTTCTATACTCATCTAAATATTTATAAGCACTATGCTGACCTTCAATTTGACGCAGCCATACCCCTGGTGCTCTAATTTCAATGTTCTCTCTTAAACCGCCAGGTCTGCTAAATAAAAATCCCAATTCACATTTTACATCGTCAAAATCATATTCCTGGTAGCTATCAATATTTATATCATTTTTGTCCAAATAATCACACAGCTGTCTAAAAGTTACGTTGTAATTCACATACCCCCCGGTATTTTTATCATGAATTTCATCTGATTTGGCTATACAAGGAGATATAAACGCAATATTATCTGTAATATCTTTGTATTTTTTCATATAAACAGCACTGCACATCATTGGACTTTGAATTGGTGCTAGATAATCTATTAACATAGTATTATACTTTTCTATGTAATTGACTATAGCTGGACAGGGTTGTGCAACAACAGATGACAATTTTTTATCTCTTATGGCTTTTAAATATGCCCAAACAGTTATATCAGCTCCAAAAGAAACATCGTATATAAAATTAATACCTACTGACTTAAAATATCCGAATAATTTTTTATAGTTATATATATTAACCACAATTGATGGCGCTACTATTAATGATATTTTCTTTCCTGAAGATAGATCCCTGAAAAAATCCTCAGTATCGTCATTAAAGTCCCTGGCAAAGTGATCACATACTTTTATACACTCTCCACAATGTATGCACTTTTTTCCATTTATTCTAACTTTATTTTTTCCTTCTACTATATATGCTATGTTGGCACCAATAACCGGACAATTGCTTATACATTTATTGCATCCAACACACTTTTCTTCCTTTAAATAAATCAATTTATCATATTCATACATTTTAACACCGTCCTTGCATGAGATTCTGACATTAAATATATTTAAATAACTAATGAACAGAATGTATAGCTTTTCAAGTAAATTGTACCATACTTTCAAGTACTTTAGCAAACTACTTAAAAAGCCTATATTAAGGATTTGGAGACAAAACATAATAATTTTACTAATTTTTAATTAATTGTTCTACAGCATTTTTTTCTTCAAATTCCTCCTTAAATGCTTTTTGCATAAAGTAAATTGAAGTTAATATTACTACTCCATCAGTTATTGGGTATGCAATAATTGCACCTTTCATGCCAAAAGTTTTTGCAAGAAATACGGCAAGAGGTATAAATATTATCATCTCCCTATATATGGACAATAAAAAACTTTTTTTTGCCTCTCCTATTGCCTGATAATAATACATGGTTACATAATATATTCCAAGCAGAGGAAGCATTGAAACACATATTTTAAAGGCACCCACAGTTTCATGAAGTAAAACTTCATCTTTTAAAAAGAATCCTATTATTTCATAGGAAAAATACATAAAACCACACCAAAATACCATAGAAATCACAATTACAACTTTAATGGAACTTTTTAAAGTCTCTTTAACTCTTTTATACCTTTCAGCCCCAAAATTATATCCTACTATGGGCTGCATTCCAGAACTTACACCTACAATTGCAATATAAAGAAACATAGATACTTTGCTAATTACTCCTACAATAATTATGGCAGAATCACCGCCGCTATTATAAAGTACATTATTTAATACTGCAGAAACCACTGCATCTGAGATTTCTACTACAAAAGTTGAAAATCCACAAATAATTATTTCATTTAAAATATCTATATTAAAAGATCTTAAAATAAATTCATCTGAAAGTTTAATATGCAGTTTTTTAACTACATCAATAAATTTAGAAAATGCAAATATGCACGAAATAATTTGAGCAATTACAGAAGCAATGGCACTGCCTTCTATTCCCATTCCCATTTTTACAATAAGCATATAATTAATTAGTATATTAAACAATACCCCTATTAAATTGGTATAAACCATAACTTTAGTTTGGTTAAAAGATATCATTATATAACAAATTACGGCGGATAGTGCCTGGAAAACAACTCCAATTAACGCTATAGATACATATTTGTCTGCCAGAGGATAGGTATTATTGCTGGCGCCAAGTGCATGAAGGATAGGATTTTTAAAGATAAATACTAAGAAAGAAATTGAAATTAAAAAAGTTAAAGTTAGAATAAAAGAATTTACTATTATTTTTTTTAACTCAACAGTATTTTTTTCACCTATTATCCTGGCGGCATAGGTTGACGTTCCCACCGCTATAAAAAGCCCTAATGCAATAAAAAATCTCTGTATAGGAAATTCTACTGTAAGTGCACCTATGGCATCTATACCTATATACCTTCCTGCAAATACCGTAGCAACTATATTGTAAAGCTCACCTACCAATAAAGAAAAAATTGCAGGAACAGCAAATCTAAAAAGTAATTTATTTATTTTTTCATTTAAAAAGCTTTTATCATCTGCTCCCATAAAACCACCTCAATTCTTAAAGCCTAAAATATACTTAAGCCTCTTGGTTAAATTATAATATTTTAACCTGGTGAATTTCATCAACTAAAATGCTCATATAAAAGTATCAATATGCTATATTGATAAAATGCATTTTTTATTATAAAAGCAGAAAAAGCCCATTTTTTTATTTATTCATACCTCTTTTATTATTATAAGTGAAGCACCATAACCTTGAATTTTAGCCTGTATATTAAATACCGTACTTTTCTTTATACTTGTAAAATGTATTCTTGGAAAAGATGACTTATACAATATTTCCTTTTCTTCTTTACTTAATCGCTTGGGTTTACCCATATCTACCCAGTAATTATAAGAAGAGCCGATTTTTTCATTTATATCATAAGTTATCACCCTTACAGATGAAGATATGCCTACAATATTTAATGAAAACTTTTTTTCAGTAATGTTTTTGCTACCTTTAAATTTAGAAAAATTCTCAAAAAAGTTAAGGTTATCTATATCTTCATGATAACTATAAAGTAAAATTTGATATTCTCTATAACTTTTAGTAACTATATACCCTTTATCCTTTGCCACTAAAGTATCTCCCAGCTTATTCATTAAAAAATATGCATAATATGAAGGCTTTTTTATACCTTTATCATTAATTAAACCTGGATACCCAAAGAACACTTCATTGGTAAGATCTATTTGTCTATCCAAAACATCAAAAGCCCTTAAAATATCAATATTACTTTTTTTATTTATTATACTGTTAATTGTAAAAGGAATCATGTATGCTGTATCATAAATAAAATTTACACTATCTCCATATGTGGCTCTATCTTTCAAGACTTTAAATTCATAATTTTCACACAATAATTCAGTTATTTCTTTTACATACTCTCTATCCACTTTGGATACAAACTGAAACTTAAAAGAATTAAAATCTATGGTATCCAGCTCACTGAAATAATCCAAGAATGATTTTAATACTTTTTTAAATTCTTCTCCTGTAAAACCTTCATTATCAAGCACTACAAGAACTCCTACTCCAATATTATGCAAAAATTCAAAAACATCACCACAACGATTCCAGTTATAAAACTTAGCTCCTGGAAATATGCCCATATCTTCACTGAATACATTTAAAGTTCTTGCATATTTAAATCCAACTTCATCCTGAAGCATTTCAAGCATATCTTTATTATCCTCAATAAGAAGATCAAAAGCATCCCCTACATTAATTATATCTTTAAAATTTTTGTAAAATTTCTCAGTATTCTGTGACATATTTAGAGCTATTTTAATTATTTTCTCTTCATAGTTAAATCTATCATAGTCTTCAAGATAATAGGTTATAAATTGAAGACTCTTTGAAAGAGGCATAAAAGTTATTTTTTTTTGTTTCTTAAAAGTTTCTTCATCCCCCTTAAATTTTTTTCTGTATTGAGAAGGTGAACATTTGAACCGAATTTTAAAATGTTTATTAAAATATCTTGTATGTGAAAATCCCACTTCTTCTGATATTTCGGATATGTTTTTGTCAGTATCCAAAAGAATTTTCAATGCCTCATCCACTCTAGTCAAATTAAGTAAATCTGTAAAACTGTATCCCGTGGTATCTTTAATTCCATGGGATAAATAATGTGTACTCAAAAACTCTTTTTTAGCTATATCTTGAAGTGTTATATTGTCATTATAATTGTTGAATATATATTTAGTAATTCTATGATATCTTTCAAGCAATTCTTCATTTTCCCTTAAGTCTTCCATTTCGTTTGTAAGATAATGAAAATTATTTATAAGGTGATATAAAATCTTTACCAGTATATCTTTAATTACCTCATCATAGTTATCCTGTTTCTGTACAGCTTCACAGGTTATCCGTGAAAGGAATACTCTAAGTTCATCATATTCCTCTCCCTCCTGACCATTATCATCGGTAATATTTGTATAAAAAAACATATTTTCAATATCCGTATAATATTTTTCAAAAAAATTAGGATCTATGTGAAATACGAGCATTTTATTATCTTTGTGGCTGCTATAAATGCTATGGGCTTCATCTATGTTTATTATTTCTATATCCTTTTCCACAAGTTCATACTTATCTGAATCTATAGTTACATAAAATTTACCTTTAAGCACATAAAGTATTTCTATAGAATTATGCCAGTGTATGGGATATTCAATTATATTGGCACAGGAAACCAAAACAGGTACATCCTGTGGGTAATTTATATATTCTCTTCTCATAAAACAACACCTCTGGTTAACTTATCCGAAATATACCCATTAATTAAATAACTTATTTCCTTTTTCTCTGCTTCTTTCTAGAAGCCTCTACCTGCTTTCTTTTTTTCTTCTTTTTATCCAAGCTTTTCTTATCAACTTCTGTTGATTTTGTATATTGTGATTTTAGTTCACTGTCCTCTTTGGTAAAACATGGCCAGTATTTTAAATCATTAATTGTATCCTTAATAAACTCATATCCAAAATTTTTTAGATTTAAAATTTTCTCAGTATCATCTACATTAAGTTCCTTATTTACTCCCTCTAATGATATGTAAAAAGTTTCTACCAATTCATCATCATAGGCTTTTTTTATCTCTTCATATAATTCATCAGGACATATTTTACAACAGTTGCTTACAAGACTTCCCCAAATGGTAGAGCACTGCCTTTTTAATTTTTCTTTAAATAAAATTCTATAATACTCAACAATCTCATCTTTAAATATAATACCTTCTACCCAAAGTACAGGAAATGTTTTAATAGCAGCAATTCTAACATACTCATTAATATCTTCATTTTCTAATAATTTTTTTATAGGTTCAGTATTTCCATCACAAACAGATGCTAAAATTCTATGCAAATCTTCTGTAATAACATCACCAAAAACACCATATGTAATTTCATCAGGCAGACTGACTAAATCTATAATTAGGGGAAATCCTCGATTTTCCTTAAACTGTGATAACAAATAGCTGGCATATATATGCACAAAATAATTTGGTTCTTCTAAAATTTCTTTATAATTATCTTTTGTACTTTTTAATATGTTGAGTAATTCAGGAATAAACTCCTCCTTATTATTTATTATTTGTCTCAATTGTTCTTCTGGAAATTTGCCATTAATGTATTTTATTTGTTCAAGTAATTCATTCATAAAATAAACTCCCTCTGCAATCCGTAATTTTTGTTAAGTTTTTATTATTTTACATTGTTAACACTATTATAATACAAATTTTAATTCATCTCTATAAATCTGCAAATAACTATCATTTATAATGTGAAGTAATTCTTAGGTTAAGATGGAATTTTTATTATATCGTAAACCATTAAATATTTTCATGTTGACAATACATCGTATAATCATTATAATCAAATTGTCAGTGTTTTTTATAATCTAGTTGACAATACTTAAAAAGGAGTAAAAAAATGAATCTGAAGATAAGAGATATTACTATTACAGCCATTTTTACAGCTTTAACAGCTATTTTAGCTCAAATTTCCCTGCCCCTTCCTTTTAGTCCGGTGCCAATTACCTTTCAAGTAATGGCAGTTTACATATCTGCAATAATCTTAGGAAGTAGACTTGGAGCACTATCTCAAATTATATATGTACTTTTAGGAGCAGTAGGAATACCTATTTTCGTGAATTTTCAGGGAGGATTAAATGTGGTACTTGGTCCATCAGGGGGATATTTAATATCTTATCCTATTATAGCTTTTATCATAGGAAAAATATCAGATAAAAATTTATCTTTTATATCATCAATTGCATTACTGGCTGCCTCTCTCCTGCTTTGCTACGGAATGGGAGTAGTTCAGCTTTCACTTATAACAAATATCAGCATTAAAAAAGCTGTGGTATTAGGTGCCCTTCCCTTCATACCTCTGGACATAATAAAGATTATATTAGCTTATTTATTAGGAGGCAAAATAAGGTCAGCCCTTGTGAAGACCCATCTTATAAAATGTTAACATTAAGAGCCCATCATCTATTATGTATTCAGGGGTACAGAGGTTATGGCTATAACAAAAAATTTACTGAAAATATGGACAAGATAATCGGCCAATTAAAAAAAGATACTTCCATTAAAATAAAAATTGCAGCAAAGACAGATGAAATTTGTTCCTGTTGTCCTAATAATACAACAAAAAAACTATGCCAATATGAATTTAAGGTTCAATCTCTTGATAAAAAAGTATTAGATTTATTAGAAATAAATACAAATGAAATTTATACCTACAAATTTATTCTAAATACTATATACGAAAGAATAACTTATGACAACTTTAAAAATATATGCAGTACCTGCCAATGGTTCGGATACGGATATTGCAAAGAAGGACTGTCAGTATGATAGTAAAGGTGTATCCCATTAATATGATATCTTTAACGGAATACACCTAAAATTTTATTATTAGTTACTTTGACATACCGGACAGGACTTTAGTTTTCCCTTATTGTTTTGTATATTTTTTCAGTTAGCCGATTTTAAATTTATTTACCATGGAAGTAAGTTTTTCTGCAAGTTCCGCCTGGCTCTGTGAAGACGCCGATATATCTTCAATTGCTTTAGTTACCTCATTTATACTGCTTAATATTTCCTGAGATTCAGAGGAAGATTGTTCCGCTGTTGAAGTTACACTTTGAATAGCACTATTCACCTTGGATACCAGTTGCTTCATTTGATTAGAAGAGATATTAATTTCTTCTGATATATTATTTATAAATTCTGCATCTTTTTCATATTGAATCCCTGTGTCCATAAGAAATTGATAACTTGGCTTTACACTATTTACCATGTAATCTAAGATATCTTTTCCACTTTCAGACAGGTTTTTAAATGCAGCTTCTACTGAAAATACCATTTTATTGATGCTCTCTATGGTATTAGAAGATTGTTCGGCAAGCTTTCTCACTTCATCTGCAACAACAGCAAACCCCCTTCCATGTTCACCAGCTCTTGCAGCTTCAATAGCTGCATTTAATGCCAGAAGGTTTGTTTGTTCGGCTATACTGGAAATAGAAGCAGCCATAAGCTTAACTTCCGATACCACTCTTCCATCCTCAATTGCTTTTATAATATTGTTCTTCTTCTCATTATATATACTTTCTCCTTCTTCTATGTTTTTGGAAGCTGTTTGTTTTATATTTTCGGCCCTTTTCCTTATTTCCAGTGAAGATTTTGCGGATTCTTCCACTTTATTTGAAAGCTCATGTATACTAGTTTCCATTTTCTCTGATGATTGGCTGATCTCTCCTGTAATATTACTTAAATTTTGTGCTCCTTTTGCTATATAATCCGTAGCTTCATTTACAGACAGCATCATAGATGAAATCTCCTCACTAGTAGCAGAAAGTTCCTCACTAGAAGCACTCATATCTTCGGTACCCCGTATTATTTCCCCAATTAAATCTCTCATATTTTTATTTGCGCTACTTAACTCTTCGGCTATTAATCCTATTTCATTCTTACTGGACAATTTTAATGTTTCACTTAGATCACCTTTACTTAATAGTTCTGTGAAAGATAAAATTTTAGCTACTTCTGATGAAATTGAAGAAGAAATTTTTACACCTAAAGCCAGTGCCATAATCAAACCTAATACAGATATCAAAGTTATCATATAAAAGGAAGTATTATATAAAGAAATATTTTTTGTATTACTATTTTTAGCCCTTTCATCTACAATCTGCACTAGTTGTTCAATGGTCTTTGTCAATTTGTCCCTATAACTAGCTGCTTCTTTATTCACAGTCATTGCTTCATCATATTTACCATCAGCCATCAAATTTATAATTTTATCACAAATATTTCTCCAGTCAGTTAATTCACTTTCTAATTTAGTTAATATATTTTTCTCTTCAGGACTTAAATTTTTCTTTTTATATTCACTCAATATACTGTCATTTTCATTTCTCAGACTGTCTACAGAATTTATTGTATCCGAAATTTTACTATTATCTCTACTTTCCACTAAATTTATTATAGCTAGACGTAGATGCAAAGTATTAGCATCAAATTTATCAAGACTCCTAAGGGTTTTTAAATTATCATTATAAAGTTCATTGGAGCCTGTATTTATTTTACCCATATTGATTATACTGATTATACCCACTATTACAATAAATAGAGATATAGTCAAAAAACTCATTAGTAGTTTACTTCTTATCTTTACATTATTAAACCATCCCATAGTCATTCCTCCTAAAATATAGCACAATTAATATGTATCCATTTTAACAATATTTATTAATTAATATAAATTATTAAACAATATTCTTATTATATCATATATTTTTATATTTACAATACCATTTAATATAATATTAAATTATAAAGCCTATATAACTAAATTCTCACAATTTAATCTCCATGACCTGGGCAAAAACAGTAAGATCTTTAATTGATGTTAGATCAATCTTAAATCTTACTGTCCTATCAAATTGAATAATCTATTCAATAAAAATTAATTGTATGAAAAATTATCGTTAGAAAACACAGGAATAAATCCTTCTTCTAACCACTTATTAGTGAAAATATAACTATTCATATATTCATTATTGTCAAGTGGATAATTGCAGAAAAATTTTTGACTATCAATAAGTTCCTTTCCCCTTTTATCAATACGAACATAATAACCATCTGAGTTTAAAATTCTAGCTTTCACTGTATCCAATAAAGAAATATCGAGGATTTGCTTTATTTTTTGTTTTACTAAAATATCCTCAATAGGAAATAATGATTCCACTCTTCTATCTAAGTTCCTATTCATTAGATCCGCACTTGATAAGTAAATAGCTTCTTCCCCATCATTATAAAAATAATAAATACGACTGTGTTCTAAAAACCTTCCAACTATACTCCTTACAGAAATTTTCTCACTTATACCTGGAATTCCTGGTCTTAAACAGCATATTCCTCTCACAATTAAGTCTATATATACCCCTGAACAGGATGCTTTGTATAATGACTCTATAATTTGCTGATCAACTAAAGAATTTATTTTAATTATGATTCTAGCTTTTTTGCCATTTTGAGCATTTTCTATTTCTTGATTAATTAAGTATAAAAAACTATCCCGCAAATGTAAGGGAGCTAAGCTCATCTTAAACAGTTTTGTTGGCCTGGAATAGCCAGATAGCATATTAAATAGTGTGGAAGCATCTGCACCAAAGTAAGGATTTGCTGTAAACAAGCCTAAGTCAGTATATAGCCTTGCAGTTATATCATTATAGTTTCCTGTGGCCATATGAACATATCTTTTTATTCCATCTGCTTCTTTTCGGACAACAAGTAATATTTTACAATGAGTTTTAAGTCCTACAAGTCCATAAATCACATGACACCCAGCTTTCTCTAGATGTTTTGCCCAATGAATATTATTTTTTTCATCAAACCTTGCCTTTAACTCAACTAAAACTGTAACTTGTTTACCATTTTCAGCTGCTTCTATTAAGGCGTCAATGATGGGAGAGTTCCCACTTACACGATATAATGTCTGCTTTATTGCCAGAACCCTTGAATCAGAAGCAGCTTCCTTTACTAAATTGATAACAGGATCAAAACCTTCATAGGGATGGTGCAGCAGAATATCTCCTTTTGAAATGGAAGAAAATATACTTTCATCGTTTGAAAATTGTTCAGGAATATGGGGTTTAATAGGGGTATATTTTAAATGTTCATAATTTTTTATATTACTTAACTTCATTAAAAATGTTAAATCAATAGGTCCATTTATTTCATATTCCCTATCTTTTGAAATTTCCAATTCGCTTTCCAAAATTTCAAGCAGTGACTTATGAATACCATTTTCGATTTCAAGTCGAACTGCACTGCCCCATTTACGCTGTTTTAAAGATTCCTCAATGGTTTCAAGTAAATCCTCCGCTCCTTCTTCATCCAAAGTCAAGTCAGCATTTCTTGTAATACGATAGCAGCTGCAATCTAAAATAGGATATCCGCTAAAAAGATCATTTAGATTCATCTTGATTATATCTTCTAAAAACATAAATGTCTTTTCATTTGTATTCTCGCTGTCAGAAGGGATTTCAACAAAACGTTCAAGTACAGAGGGAACCTGAATTGTTGCAAAAATGCTTCCACTACCCTTTTTATCATTTTGTAAAAGTAATGCAATATTTAGACTTCTATTTAATATAAGTGGAAATGGCCTGCTTTGATCAACTACCATAGGCGTTAGTACAGGATAAATGTTTTTCAAATAATATTCTTTTAGATATTTTAACTGTTTTTCACTAAGTTCCTTAGATTTTAAGAAAACAATGTTTTCTTTTTTTAAGGAAACTTTCAAAGAACGATTATAACAATTTATTTGATCGTGGACTAACTTATGTACTCTAATTGAAATTTTCTCTATTTGTTCTAATGGAGTTAATCCAGATGGGTCAGGTTTATTAAATCCAGCTTCAATTTGAGCTGATAAAGAACCTACACGAACCATAAAGAATTCATCTAAATTTGAACTTACAATGGATGCAAATTTAAGTCTTTCAAAAAGGGGATTACTATTATCCTTTGCCTCATCTAATACCCGCTCATTAAATTCTAACCAACTCAATTCTCTGTTAATAAAATTCTTTGGTGAATTATAGATACTCATTTTAGTATATTCCTCCTTTGATTATATAATAGGTTTCACACCAACAACCTCTTCAAAGAAATCTACATTTTTCGTAAAATTCCATTCTTCTAAAATTATTTCATCTTCCGCATTTAAATTGAAAAGCAGAGTTTCTCCTGCTAATGTCAATTTTAATTTTTTTATTTTTTGTAAATGAGAGGAATCCAGTGATTCGGCTAACTTTAAAATTGCAGATAAAGTAGATACAATTATTTTAGATTTATCACCTAATATTTGATAATTATTATGAGATTTCATGGGAATTTCATAAGAGTGATATCTAGCTATATTGGCAATTAAAGATATTTCCTCATCAGAAAATCCCAAAATACTTTGATTTCTTATAATATTGTAAGAATGAATATGGTGATGGGTGTTATTTATTATATTCCCTGAATCATGAAGAATAGATGCTATTTGTAAATACATTCGTTCTCTGTTTCCTAATTTATGAAGCTTATGGGTTTGATCAAATATAGATAAAGATATTTTTTCAACAAAAGCAGCATGCTGCTTATTTATTCCATATTTCTCCCCAATATACCAAACTGAACTTATAATATCATTGAAAGATTCTTTTCTTCCTGGCATATCCATAAGTTCATCTGCTAAATTATATAAAACACCCTGCCATAATGATATTTTAGGAACATATATTCCATCAGTATTAGTAATTTTAAAAAAACAATAAAATATTGAAATTGAAGGTAACAAAAGTTCCGTTTCCTTTTTAGATAAATTATATGTGAATTGTATTTGGTCATTATTTATGTTTTTAATTTCATTATATAATTCCAAAAAATTCTCTTTTGTTATATAATCATTATTAAAATTTTTATCTCTTAGTTTTTGTCTGTTTTTTACCATTTTAATAATAGTCTTTAATTCTCCACCCAATCCAACAAAATATTCTGTTTTATATTTTACTATGATATCTTTTAATGAATAAATTTTACTTTCAATGTGTTGTTCCATAACTTTTGAAAAATCCAATGTCTTTTTTTCTAAATCTGATAAATTTTCCTTAAGTCTTAAAGATCCTAATTTTTCATATCCAGCAAATTTAAGTTCATCTTTTTCATAAATTAATACTTCTAATCCACCAGAAGTAACATTTATAATTAATGCACTTTTTAAAATCTTTAAATTAGATTTGAAGAAATGTTTTCTAATTGCTTTAAGCATAAAAAAGCGTTCCTCTGCAGAAGTAATTGACTGTACATCCAAACCAACTCTAAGTCTAATTTTTTCTAAAACATATTGTTTATTTTCAGCTTCTCTAATGCCACTAGTAGAAACAGCCTTATAATATTTAACATTATAATCACTCATCAAATGTACAAAGCCTCTTAGTGTGGCACAAGTTTCATTAATAGTACTTATAGAAATTCTTCCAGATATAAAAGTATCTTTTCCATTTTCAGTGGATTTAATTACATTTTCCAGAAC
Organism: Candidatus Clostridium eludens; assembly: GCF_045310515.1. Lineage (NCBI taxonomy): Bacteria > Bacillati > Bacillota > Clostridia > Eubacteriales > Clostridiaceae > Clostridium > Candidatus Clostridium eludens. Next base: position 51,253 of record NZ_JBJHZX010000026.1, read on the forward strand.
TTTTATGTCACCTTGTTTGTCAATTTCTGCAATGATCATTCTTAAATAATTAGAACCTACGTCAATAGCCGCAATAAGTTCATTTAAACTCTTTGTTATCATGTAAAATCCCCTTCATATAACAATTTTATACAAAAATAGACTTATTATTCTTTAATACTATATATACAATGTTAAATAAGTATTTACTTTAGGTTAATAAAATTTAACTAATATAAAGCGAATATGGTGTTATTACCATATTAATGTTATTTAACGCTTTAAAAAGATTAATAAATACTTTATGGTTAAAAATTGAGGTGTTATCTTGTTATTCTTTATATGATATACTTTATATTAACGTAAAAAAGTTATATACGAAAAGGAGATAAAATTAATGATTAGAATAGGAATCGTTGATATAGGATCAAATTCTATACGTTTAGTAATTGCACAAATTCACGGAAATAATTCCTTTAGCATAATAGATGAAGTAAAAGAAACCATCCGTCTTGGAAAAGACATGAATTTAAAAGGACAACTTAACCCTATGAGAATTGATAAAACAATAAGTGTTTTGTCTTTTTTTAAACGCCTATGTACATCTCAAAATGTAAAACATACTATAATAGTTGCAACAGAAGCAGTACGTAAAGCGGCTAATCAAACTGAATTTTTAAATCGGGTTAGAAATGAACTGAATATGGAAATACGTGTGTTATCCGGCAAAGAAGAGGCTTATTATGACTATTTTGGTACCATAAATAGTATAGATTTTTCTGATGCACTTTTATTGGATATTGGAGGAAGCAGCACAGAACTTATTTGGGTACAAGGACGGCAGCTAAGAGAATCTATTAGCTTACCAATAGGAGCATTAACCCTCACCGAAAAATTTTCTTTGTCACATCCTATTGATGAAAATACAGAAGCTGAATTAATAGATTTTTTACTTTCCTACTATGATGATATACCATGGTTAAAAAATTTAAAAAATATAAAATTAATCGGAATAGGTGGAAGTATAAGAAATATAGCCAGAATTAATCAAAAAGCTCAGGACTATCCTTTAGATAATCTTCATAATTATGAGATGACCTCAAATGAAGTTAAAAATATATACGAAAGTGTAAAACACAAAAATTATAGTCAGCGAAAGAAAATTAAAGGACTTTCAAAAGATAGAGCAGATATATTTTTAGGACCTATGGCTTCTGTAGTAACTTTACAGAAGTTCGTTAATTCAGATGAACTTTGTATAAGTTCAAGCGGTATAAGAGACGGCTTGCTTTACGAATATATTCTGCACAAAGAAATTCCTTTAAATGATGTATTAGATTTTTCTTTAAATAATCATATTCTAAATTTTGAATTAGATAAAATCCATGCTCTAAAAGTATGGAGTCTTACAGAAATATTATATAACGATTTAAAGTTACTAATTGATATACTACCATCAGAAAGCATATATAAAATTTTAAAAACATCTTCATTATTGCATGACTGCGGTATACGTATAAGCTATTATGATCATCATAAACATTCTTTTTACATAATTTTAAATTCTAAGATTAATGGCTTATCTCACAAAGAACAAATTATTTCTTCATATGTGGCAGCTTCTCATAGAAAAAATACTTTAAAAATAAACAGTGAGCACTATGCCAAGATAATTAACAAAAATGATATTGAAATAATTGAAAAACTTTCCATACTACTTAGAATTTCTGAAAATCTTGATAGAGCTATGAATGGCAATATTCATAAAATTAACTGCAGTATATCCGAAAAGGAAGTAGTAATAGATATTACATCAAAAAATGATGCATTATTAGAAATAAATTCTGTATTAGAAGCTGCACCTGCCTTTGAAAAAATTTTCAATAAGAAACTGGTAATCAAATAATTCTTAACTTCAACTAAAATTTACTTATAAGGAATATTTTTTCCTCATATTTCATATAATTTAAGATAAAATTATAGTTATATGTGGAGAAAAGCATGGCAGGTATTGAGAGTTATTTAAGTGAAACAGAACAAATTGTAGTTTTAAATAAATATAATATACATGATATTGCCTTACACCAAAAGAAAGTGGCACACTATGCTGTAAAATTGTTTGATTCAATGAAAGAATATTATAAATTTGCAGAAAAAGATAGAGATATATTATACTATAGTGCACTTTTACATGATATAGGATATTTTATTAATAAACAGGGACATCACAAACATACAAAATATCTTATTTTAACGGAACCAATGCTGAATAAAATACCTAAAGACATAAAAATTCTTATTGCTTTTATTGCAGGTGGACATCGCAAATCAATTGACCATGGTATAAAAATTTATCCTGATGAAATTCAACTAAAAATATTACAATTAATTGCCTTGTTAAGAATTAGTGATGCATTAGATCATACCCACAAATTAAAAATATCATTAGAAAAAATTGAACTTAAAAATAAAACCTTGAAACTTTCAATTAATGGAGAAAAGACTATTAAAATTATAAATAAATTTGAGAAAAAGTCTACTTTGTTTAGAAAAGTATTTAATATACCAATAGAACTGGAGCATAACCATCTCCTATTTTAATTCCAGTTCAAATTTTACCTTAATTTTATATCTGGCTATAATAGTCTGTGTACTTTAAAAAATTACACAGACTACTTTATTAATAATTCTTAACAGAAACAGTTTTCAGTTATTTACTTGATATTTTACCATAATGTTTTATATCAGAAGCTGAAGTTTTTACATAATTCAATACAGTTTTATGAGCTTTAGGAATATATTTTTGCACGTAATGATAATAAACTATATTAGCAATCGCATCAGGATGTTTAGTAAAACTTAAAAAAGTACTAAAGCTGCTGCTGGATACAACCTCACCAGTTTTAGGATCTACATAGTTAAAGAAATCAAATACTCCATTATGGGTACCAGAGCTTTCAGTACCTTCTCTCTTTCCATAATAGGAAAATACGTTTTTATTATTCGTTATACCTATATCTATAAATGCATATGCATGGGAATGATTGATTTTATGAGTACGGAAATACTTTTCATTATAAAAATAAAATCTACTATATTTAAAAGGTTTACCCTTACTTGCATCTGAACAGTATCTTACTATATAACCTGAATCATCACAATCTATTATCCTTCCATTATATGTCTTTACAGCACCTCGATGTTGGTATAATACACCTATACCTTTACCTCTATTTGAAGCTCTACACGCACTATTGTAATTTCCATCTCCAACTAAAATACTTTCTAATTCTTCAGATATATCCTCTGCACCTTCTGGCTGTTCTTCACTAACATCCACATCTTCTGGCTGTTTCTCATCAACATCTACATACTCTACTTCTTCTACATTAATATCATTTTCTTCATATGTCATCATCTTCTCCTCCTTCTTTAACCATTCATTTAATAAACTCATCTGAAAATATATTAATGAACCTTATTTTGTTTTCTAATTAATAATATTCATGCACCCTTTGTTTGTTACAAATTAATTTAAATCCTAATATTTAATTACAATAGAAAATATTAATTTATTTATGTATGATATAATTGTTAGCAGTACAAAATAACATTTAGTAACTGGTAACAATTTTATAATAAAAGAAATGGTGAGAATATGAGAATTTTACTTATGAAAATTACCTTAAGGGCATCATGGGTACATTCATTAAAGGAAAAAAGAATGATCGTAAAAAGCATAATTCAAAAATTAAGAAATAAATTTAACATATCAGTATCAGAAATAGATAGTCAAGATATTCATAAAACAATCGTTATAGGTATTGCTGGAATATGCGCCAATACATCACAGGTGCATTCCACAATGGAAAATATCATAACTTTTGTAGAATGTAATACTGATGCAGAAATACTTAATATTGAAAAAGAAGACATTAAAAGTTAGCAGTCATCTCTATAACTGCTAACTTCTATCTTAAGTACATCTTATATAACATTGCTCCATATATTAGTCAGCTTTTTCCCATTACTTTCATAATATATATACGCTGGCTGCCAGTAGTTCCCTATATATTCACGTTGGCGAGTATTTACAGATACAAGTATTTTATTTGGTATATCTATTTTAGATATTTTTATTACATTATATCTTCCAGGAACACCTGGCCATAAACCATTTTTGCCAACACTTAAAGCTCCTGCCCCAATCATAATCATATTAGGATTTATATTTTGAGGATTTAAATAGTCTAAGCTTATACTTCTATGAACATGACCATGCAGATAAATTTTAAAATTCTCATTTTGCAGTATATTGGCAAAAGGAATATTATTTCCATAGCCACTTATAATATTTACCGGGTGATGCCCTACTGCTATTTTTATTATATTATTTTGTGGCAGTTGTCTTGAAGCCTTTATTAAACCCTCCGTATCAAAATAAGTTATTTTACGATTAAAGTGATCAATTTGAGCTGAGGTATTTAGCATGAAAAATGCTAATTTTTTATTATCTATAAAATCTCCTAGTACAACTTGAAGCTGCTGCCTGGGATTGTCCGGAAAAGGTACTTTATATAATCTTTGGTATAGATATTTACTATAGTTCGTGAATTTTTTATACCATTCTCCGCTGTTTCTTTTTAAGTAAAACAGGTCAGTTCCCACATTAGTAACTACTTTATCTTCAATCCTTGGAGTACCAATGGCTAAATGATAGCTGTTCATAGTAATAGTCCAACTCAAGTCATGGTTTCCAGGTACTATGATTATATTTTTATATGGTACATTAAGCTGTTCGCTTAATATATTTATAAAATGGAATGCCTTCTCAAAAGATACTTCTGAATCACCACGTTCAACAAAATCTCCACTAATTACTATATAGTCAATATCATTTAAACTTAAGCTGTTTTCAGGATTATCAAAATAGACTTTCTTTAAGTCAGTAAGTAAAAGATATGCCTCATTTTTTTCATCAAGATCCAATATATAGTGTAAATCACTTAGGTCTAGTATAATTCCTTCTCTTTTAGCTTCTCTACTGATTTCCTTCTGTAATGGAGCTTTTACTTTTCCTTTTAATTTATAATCCATAGCCTCATCCCCAAATTTAATAGTATTTAATTATCTAAAATTTCTATATTACTACTATATAATACTCATCAATAAGGACAAGGTTCTAATGACTTATAAGAAGTCAAAAAGATTCTATTTAAATATTTGTACAGTTCCCTTTCCACCATCAACTATAACTTTATCTCCGGTTTTGAGCTTTGTAGTAGCATTGCCACATCCTACAACAGCAGGAATACCAAGTTCTCTAGCCACTATAGCAGCATGTGATAAAGGTGCTCCTATATCAGTGATTATGGCTGCAACTTTAGGAAAAATAGGTGTCCAGCCTATATTAGTAGTTGATGTAACCAATATTTCACCCGGAAGTAAATTTTCACCCTCCTCAGGATTAGCTAAAACACGAACATTCCCTTCTATCCTACCTGTTGCTCCAGCAAAACCTTTAAGCTCTTCAGAACTATTTGGTACAATAGCTAATGAAGGATCATAATAATCCACCCTTCTATTTGGATCTTTGACCCATTGGAAAGGGTTAAAACGTCCTCTTATAATTGATGGATATATGGGTAATTCTTTATATTTTCCGTAGTTTAGTTTTCTTGCGGCAATATTCTTTAAAGCTCTTTCATCTCCAGAAAGCAAATTTAAAACTTCATCAATATAAAGATAAAATATATCCTCACCTATTCCTGTAAGTTCTCCTGCCCTTCTCACAAAAACACGATTAATCCTATATACTCTTACATACTCTGCACGAGTTGCCTCTCTAATACGTGCGGCTTCCCATGCTTTTTTCATCCTTTTTTCAATTGACTTTACTTTTGAAGGAAATCGACTTTTAAGCCTCTTCCATGCCTCTTCATATTGAAGCCGTTGTTTCTTAAGAAGCTCTTCCACATCTATATTAAATTTTTTAAAATCCTCTACCTGCTTTTCAATCAGGCCTTCCTCTTCTGCAGTATCAGGTATAGATAATTCAAGTTCATGAGGTCCACGATGGCCATACTTTGAAAGATATTCTTCAACACTCATTTTCCCTTTAACCATATTTGATATACCCAAAACAGGTCCAAGACTTGCAAATTCTAAGTTTCCTCTTAGGTTAGATAGAAGCACACTAGCATCTTCAGTACCTGTTAACTTTTTTAGTTCATTACTGAGTTTATTGACTACAGCCACCATTTTTTGCCCACCCTTAACAGAAACCCATAACATTCTAGAACTATATAGTTGAATTTCTCTTTTCCATAAATCAAGCAGTTCATTCTCCGTTCTTGCTAATCTAATTGATAATGCTGTCCTTTTACACCAACTTGGTGTATTATGAAGAAATTCAGCCATGTTCTTTGATGCTTTTCTGGTGTTTATTAAAAAGCTTCTTACCCTAGGCAGTATTTCCTTGATATAACCCAATTTTGAAAATGGATAAACAGGTATACTCATTTCAACGGGTATATTTCCAAATATATCACTCATTTTTTCAACACCACTATTACTCCCAATTACAGAAGCCGCCGATGACAACTGGCTAATATTTGAATACATTCTTCCACAAATGTTACCCCAGAGATAGTATCCTGGTACTACACTAATTTCTTCATCCTGTGCCTTAAGTATGGACCAGGTCAGAGGTGTAGCTACATCAGACATTGCTTCTGCCACATTCGAATTACTCCAGAGATAATCTCCACACAAGGAATAATTTATTTCATAAGTATCAAGATTTCCTATATTTAAAGTTGTAATTGGCCTTGCTTGGAGTATATACAACTCTCCACTTGCAACAGCCCACTCTATATCTTGGGGTCCTTTAAACTCACTTTCTAATTTTAAAGCACACTTATATAATCTTTTTGAATATTTTATAAACCCATCTGGCCCGTCATATTTACCCTTAGGTTTTATAATTTTAAAGGAATGTGCATTAGCCTCTCCAGATACAAGTGATTCGCCAAAACCATGAACATAGTTGCCTACCATATGTGTCATATCACCTGTTATTGGATCAGCAGTAAACAAAACTCCTGAAATTTCAGACTGTACCATGCCCTGTACTACTACAGCTATTTTATGTGAGTCCTCCATACCTTGAAATCTACTGTACACTTTTACTCTTTCAGACTCTCTCGATTGGAAAACTGTTATTATGGCCTGAAGAACATCCTCCTTTTTAACATTAAGGACCGTTTCAAATTCACCTGCAAAAGAAGCTTGTGCTGAATCCTCACTCAATGCAGAAGATCTTACTGCAAATGCTGATTCTTCATTATTCTTCGTTATTTTTTCCAAATTACATTGTATATCATTCAAAGCTTCATTCTTAAGTTTTCCATACTCAAAAGCTTCAGATAAAACTATAAAACCTTTTGGTACAGGGTATCCACTCTGGTACATTCTAGCAAGCATGGAACCTTTTCCTCCTGCAAAGGACTGATTTTCCTGATTTAGCTGTTTGAAATCAACCACCATTTTTAACATACAAATCCCCCCTTTACTATTTATAAAAACATTTTTTTAATAACTTTATATATGAATCCATTTTTACTAATATCTCTTCATAATAAGACTGAGTTAGGGAAAGAGACTTTAATTTTTTATATTCTTCCGTTGAGATACCCTCCAAGGTCCATATAATAACTTTGACAGCCTGGTGTAAATCAATATCTTCCTTAAATTTTGATGTATCGAAGTCTTCAAAATATCTGTCAAGCCGATTGTTCATCATTTTTTTAGTCCTAAGCTCCAGATCGCTTTTTACATCATCAGCTTCCTCAACACTTGCAGACATAATAAAATTGAACATATCTGGATATTTATTGATTATTTCTATCTCTAATAAAGCTCTCTGCCGCAATCTATCAAAAATATCTTTTTCCTCTAAATCAGTTTTTTCAACTAAATCTTTAATAAATATTTTTACAGTATAGTCATAAATATATAAATATAGATCTTTTTTGCTGTTAAAATAATGAAATAGCATTCCTTTTCCTATATTTGCTGTCTTTACAATCTTATTTGTCGATGCATTTTTAAAACCCTTCTCTGCAAATTCTTTCATAGCTGCATTAATGATATACTGCTGCTTTTCAAGCTCTAGGCTTAGAAATTTTGAAAACATATTATTTACCTTCTTTCCACTCAAAATTGTGAAGCACAATAGACCACACTGGTCTACAATGTTATTATAACACCATAGACCAGTGTGGTCTATATAAATATTTATATATTTTCTGTTTTTGTGCTATCCTTATATAAAAATCATATCAGCTATTCTTTTATTTCCTTCCGAATTTAAATGAATACCATCAATATAATATCCTTCTTTTCCATATCCATTTTCCTCAGCAAATTCACAATAAAAGTCAAAAATTTTTATATTGTAATTTTTACAGAATTTTTTTAAGCAGTCATTAAACTTTTCTAAATCTTTATTTACATTTTGAAAATCACCCATAAACCCCCACCTGTCCGCTGCAGTTTTAACACAAACAGGTACAGGCAGCCCAATTAAAGGTTTTATACTGTTATGCATAATCTGAAAAACTATAGAAGCTATATTTGCCATAACCTGCTCTACTGGCAAATTCCATATAAAATCATTTGTTCCTCCCATAACCATTGCATACGATGGCTTTTCAAGGATAACATCATTATATAGCCTAGAAAGCATACCTGCTGAAGTATCTCCAGATATGCCTTTGTTTATAACTTCAATTTTTAATTTTTTCTCTAATAGGGCAGTCCATACTTCACGTCTTCTTACACCATAACCATATGTTAAACTATCTCCAAGACAAACAATTTTCATTTTCACCATTTCCTTTATATCAAATAATTCTAAGCTTTTTCACCTCATATTATTCATTTCCAATTATCATGTATCAGTCTTTAAACTTGATTCTCCATTTTGTATTAATATTTTACTGCCTATTAAGAAAAAACTTTGAATAAACATAAATATGCCTGTTCCTATAAGCAGCCACTCTATTTTAATCATATCGGATATTGGCCCAAATATCAGCATTCCAAGGGGCATCATAGAGCTGGATATCATGGTCAGCACTCCAAATACCCTGCCTAAAAAATCCTCTTGTACTTTCTCCTGCAATAATACCATAGAAGGTGTATTAAATAGTGGAATAGCTATTCCAACTAAACCCATAAAAAACAAATATAATATAAAATTAGGTGTAACTCCAAGTAAAAAAGTACATGTTCCTATGAGAAAACTTGACAATGTCATGGTATAAATCCTATTTTTAAATCCTCCCCAATAAGCCATAATAACTCCTCCTAATATCATCCCGCTGGAAAAAGCAATTTCAATTGAAGTTAACCTCCATACATCATTTCCAAAACTCCGTGATACCTGTAAAGGAGTTAAAAATGCAGCTGGAGCCGATAAAAAGAAAAATATCATACAAAATAAAAAGAATTTCTTTATATAAGCATGATTTTTGATATATGTAATTCCCTTTTTCATATCTATAAAATAACCATTGGTCTGTTTTTCTAATGCTTTATTATGAGCAGGAACGTGTAAAAATAAAATTAACATAAAAATTGCTATAGCTGCAGTTACAACATCTATAAAAAATATTACCTCTATTGTGGCTATAGTAAGAAGTGCTCCACTAATCATAGGAGATATCAACATAACAATTGATTGTATACTTCCATTTGTGGCATTAACTTTAGTGAGTTTACTTTCAGGTACAAGCTGAGGAATAAATGCACCTATTGCTGGAGTTTGAACAGCCGTTCCAAGAGCTCTTATGGCAGATATAACAAAGAGCAGCCACACTGCATCATATCCCAAGAGAAATAATATGGCCAGTACAAGCGTTGATATTGCAATAAAAGAATCCGATAAAATAATTAATATTTTTCTATTATACCTGTCAGCCCATACTCCTGCAAAAGGAGAAAGAAAAAATGTAGGGAGAAAACCGCTGACAATGGATATGGTCATCATAATTCCAGATTGTGTTTTTAATGTAATAAACCATATAATTGCATATTGAACTAAGGACGTTCCAAAAAGGGATATAGTCTGACTAGCCAAAAAAAGTATTATGTTCTTTTCCCAATTTCTATTCATATATAGCTTTCACTCCCATCATATTTAATCATAGACTTATAAAAAAATAGCAGTCTCAACTGACAATTGAGTGCTACTATTTTTAATATTTTTCACCATAACATTATTCTATAAGTTTAATCATCTATTTTTTGAGGTTCATCATATTTTTCGCCAAAAGTTTCTACAGTTACACTTTTCATCTTTTGATCTTCATAAGGTTTATCATCATAATCTCTTTTCTGTAATACTATTTCATCTACTTCTTCAATGCCCTCTGTAACTTTCCCGAAAGCAGCATACTGTCCGTCAAGGTGAGGTGCATTATCTGCCATTATAAAAAATTGTGAACCTGCAGAATCAGGAGCCATAGTTCTAGCCATGGAAATTACCCCTTTTTCATGCTTCAAATTGTTTTTAAAGTTATTAGATGAAAACTCACCTTTAATTGAGTAACCCGGTCCTCCCATTCCTGTACCTTCAGGGTCTCCTCCCTGAATCATAAATCCCGGTATAACCCTGTGAAAAATTGTACCATTATAAAATCCTTTTTCTACTAACGATATAAAATTATTTACTGTATTAGGTGCAGCATCTGGATAAAGTTCTATTTTCATCAGCTTACCATTTTCCATTTCAATTGTAACTATAGGATTTTTCATTCTTTTCCCTTCTTTCTATAATATGTAATACAGCATATGCCGCATTTATACAATAAACTTTATCAAAACCGCTGTCAAGTAAATAATTTTCTTTGTTCCAATGAAATATGAAATTATTTATTTTGAAAATTAATCCATTTATATTATAATATTAGTAAATTTAAACATATTGGAGGTATATTATGAAATTTAGTGAATTCAAATACGAAAGACCAGACTACAATGAAATCAAAAAGTCCATTAACTCTCTTGTGGATAAACTAAAATTAGCTGACAGCTGCGAAAAACAGTTTGAATGCATAAATGGTATAAATGACATAAGAAATCACCTGCAGACTATGGGAACTCTGGTTCAAATAAGACACAGCATAAATACAAAGGATAAATATTATGACGAAGAGAAAAGCTATTGGGATGAATATTCCCCTCTATACGACGAACTTGATTTTACATTTTACAAAGAATTGATTCAATCAAAATTCAGAAAAGAATTGGAAGAAAAACTAGGAAGGCAATTTTTCACCCTAGCTGAATTTTCTTTAAAATCTTTTTCACCGGAGGTGATAAAAGACCTTCAACTTGAAAATAAATTGTCATCAGAATATACCAAACTGCTGGCTTCTGCAAAAATTCCCTTTATGGGTGAAATAAAAAACCTATCCGGTCTCACACCTTTTATGCAGAGTAAAGATAGACAAATAAGAAAAAATGCTTCAGATGCCAAATATAAATTCTTTTCAGATAACGAAGGTGAAATTGACAGAATATATGATGATTTAGTAAAGGTGAGAACCAGAATAGCACAAAAATTGGGATTCAAAAACTTTGTGGAACTAGGTTATATAAGAATGAAAAGAAGTGATTACACTCCTGAAATGGTGGCTAAATTCAGAAATCAGGTGGAAAAGTACCTTGTACCTGCTGCTTCAAAGCTCTATGATAGGCAGTTAGAGAGATTGGAACTTAACACCCTTACCTATTATGATGAAAAATTTGAATTTACAACGGGAAATGCCAAACCAAAAGGCAGTCCAGAATGGATAGTTTCAAACGCCAGTGAAATGTACTCTGAGTTATCTTCGGAAACCGGGGAATTTTTCAAATTCATGCTGGAGGAAGAACTTTTAGATTTAGTAACTAAAGAGAACAAGGCCGGAGGTGGATACTGCACCTACATCCCCGATTATAAGGCACCTTTTATATTTTCAAATTTTAACGGCACTTCAGGGGATGTAGATGTTTTAACACATGAAGCCGGTCATGCCTTTCAGACGTATCTATCCAGGTGGATTGAAATTCCTGAGTGCATATTTCCAACCTATGAGAGCTGTGAAATACATTCCATGAGTATGGAGTTTTTCACCTGGCCCTGGATGAATCTATTCTTCCAAGAAGATGCAGATAAATATAGGTTTGCCCATCTTGAAAGTGCTGTGAAATTCATACCTTACGGAGTTACAGTAGATGAATTTCAACACTATGTATATGAAAACCCAGAGGTAAGTCCTGAGGATAGAAAGAGAGCTTGGAGAGCCATAGAGAAAAAATATCTGCCTCATAAGAATTATACTGGATGTGATTTTCTGGAAAGCGGAGGATGGTGGTTTCAGCAGTCCCATATATTCAATGTACCTTTTTACTATATAGATTACACTCTGGCACAGATATGCGCCCTTCAATTCTGGAAAAAAGCAGTGGATAATAGAAAATCTGCCTGGGAAGATTATATAAAAATATGCCATGTTGGAGGAACCAAGTCCTTTTTGGAGCTTGTGGAAATTGCTAATCTTAGATCCCCTTTCCAAGATGGATGCATAAGTTCAATTATAGAGCCTATCAATAATTGGTTCAATTCAATAGATGATAAAAAACTATAATTCAGACTTGTATATTTGATTAAACTTCCAGAATAAATTTTGTTCTGGAAGTTTATCACTATTTGACTATTAATTGTTCACTTATTACTATGAAAAAATATTACCAATAACAATAGCATTTTCATTAATCATCTGAATGTATAAATACTCGTTTTCCACATAGAAGCCATATAATTCCGTATCTTCACTTAGTTCCCCACATTCACCTATGAATTTTCCAAAAGAACATCTGCCAAATTTAACCGGAAGCTTTGGAGAACTTTTTTCATTATTTATTCCTATAATATCTCCTTCAAAAATTTCTACACCATTTTTATCCTTTAGTCCTGTAAATTCTGTAACTACAAACCTATCTTTATGGTTTGAATACTCTTTTGGATATGGGTTATTACTTATATAGAAACAATTATCTTCTTTATCCCAAATTCTAAATTTAAATTTTCTCATTTGATACCTCCTCATTATTGACTAGTTATTTTTGTGAAGATTTTTCACTGCTTTTTTTAATTAAATATCCAATACATACTGTAAATATATATTACTAAGTAGAACACTTAGTGTCTCAGTTTTTATAGAATATTTTAGATTGTACATATTTTTCATTTAATCAGTAAGTATATTTTTAATATTTGCTTGAATACATATCCATGAACGTTTTGAAAACATAACTAAAGTATGATTTTTTTTAGATTGTTTTTTTATTATTTTAGTCATGTTATGTCCTACAAAATCTGTAAGTACCAACACTAGATCCGTATTTTTAGGAATTTCTATTTTCTTATCCCCTTTTTTTCTACCTGTAATGTGGTTAACTTTATTAATTCCGTATTTATCTAGATTATCTTTAATGTTGTCAAGTCTGTCTCCTCCTACAATTAAAATATTCATAAAAATCTCTCCTCTTTAATAATATATAAATTTACTGATACTCAATCTCCACCTTGTTTATCTATAAACTTAATTCTAAATACAAGAAAAAGGCTATTTTCCTTATATATAAGAAAAATAGCCTCTATTAGCAAATAACATAACTTAATTTAATAAGACTTCTACTTTTCTTATCTTTCAGAGTATATAGTACACTCTGCAGGAATTGACACCGATGCATATAAAAAATGTCGGTTGTCGGGTTTCATAGGGCCTTTCCCTCCACCACTCTTGATAAGAGTATAATAATATATTAAGTTTTTAAGCACTCATTCCAATTATGTATACACCTTATATAATAGTGATTATATTTGCCTGTGTCAATACTAAATTTATAAAATCAGGGCAACGGCTTATAAAGAATAAATTGCATTATTAAACTTTGTCCTATTTATGGTACGGTTCACCATAGCCTACCCATATTATATTTTAGCCAACAAATTTATTATTGCTATTTTATTAAATACTAAATTCACAAATTAGTATCTATTTTCTTCATTCTTATTATAAAACCTAATTGCAATCATGCCCTAAATATATTTTTACTCCTTCTAAATCCAATTTATTTTTAATAATATATTTTATTCTCAAATTATCTGGTAACAGCATCCTATATTTATTAGAGGATAAATATACTTCTACCATTTCTGGATTATCTTTTAAATATAGAAATATTTCATCTTCAGTAAAGTTCTTTTCTATCACTCTACTTATATCTTTCTTTATATCAGGCCCACTTATAAATGTTTTACCATCCTCCAATTTATAATTTACACCTCCATACAACATATTAAGTAAAAGTTGTAGAGTTCTATTTATCTTCGTGCCTTGAAACGTTCTAAGTCCAACTTTATCATTCTTCTCCGTCCATTGAAATTTTTCATACCTTAAATTGTCTTTAGAAAGTTTTGATAGAACTTCTTTTATATTTTTATTATAATCAATCCAATAACTCTCATCTTCCAATATTGTTTTCATTCTATTTCTTATTTCGTTGGTTACATTGCCACTACTCCCTAAAAATACAGGGGGATTTCCATCTAAAGCCTTAGTTACATATATTTTTTTACTTCTCAATTCTATATCTTTTATTTTCCAAATACGTGCCGACAAAAATATATTTACCCCTGTATGTATGCTGGGAGACAGGGGAATTTCACCTATCTTTTTATGACTATTGTAAACAGAAAAATTATTTTCCGTTTCAAAATGGGTAAAAAATTCACTTCCTCTTAAAAGCTTTTCTGTTTCTAAACCTGTTATAGCTTCATTTTCTAAAATCTCTATATAATTCTTTTTTATTAAGTATTCTAATAGCTCAAAGTACTCATCATCTTCTATATCCTGCCAGCATCTAAAACTCCTATTTATATTTTTTAAATCTTCAAAAGACATTCCTGTATTCTCCAAAAGAATAGATATTATTTGATGAGCCAAAACATCATAAGGCTTCACTATAGGATCAAATCTATCTATTATACTCTCTTCATAAAGTGATAGTGCTGCTAACCCTTGCAATAAAGACCATTCATCAGTAGCTATAAAATGCAATATATTTTTTCTTGTAATTCTACCACTTCGTCCCAACCTCTGTCCTAAACTGGCTACAGAATGTGGAGCATTATACTGAACTATACTGTCTACTGAACCTATATCTATTCCTAATTCCAAAGTGGAAGTACAACATATAGTGAATAATTGTCCCCTGCTGCTCTTAGCAAACTTCTCCACGGTCAATCTCATATCCTTACTCACAGAAGAATGATGGGCAAAATATCTAATATCGGAGCCTCTCTCTTTTCCTAATTTACCAAGACCTACAGCTAATCTTTCAACTTCACCTCTTGAATTGGGAAATACCAGCATGGATTCTCTTTGAGAATAATCATAAATTTCTTCCAGTGCCTCTCCTGACTCTTTCTTTATATTTGATTCATAATAACTTTTAGTAGCTTCCAAAGGATTCTTGCTTTTATCAAGCAGTACATCTGTAGCTCTATTGCTTATAAAAAATTTCTTAACTTTTTTATAATCTTCTCCGTTTAAAGTAGCTGACATACCTATGAATCTAGGTTCTTTTTCCATATATAATTTTATTCTTTCTATTAGAGATCTCAATTGCATACCCCTATTACTTTCCAGAAAGCTGTGTATTTCGTCTACTATTATCCATTCCGTTTCCCTAAATAATCCTTTTGCTTCTCCGGGTCTCAGGGCTAACATAGCCTCTATAGATTCCGGGGTTATAAGTAGTATCCCTTTAGGTTCCTTCAAGAGTTTATTCTTTTTTTCCCTAGATGCTTCCCCATGCCAACTTGTAACGGGTATATCTATATAATTGCATAGTTCTAATATCCTCTTAAATTGATCATTTATAAGAGCTATTAAAGGAGATATATACACAATTTTAAGGCCGGAACTCCAGTCCTTTATGGAATTTATGGCTGGCAAAAATGCTGCCTCTGTTTTGCCAGAGGCAGTTGGTGCTGCCAATATTAAATTATGATCCGTATTATGAACATGTTTTATTGAAGCTTCCTGTATTCTTCTCAAACTTTCCCATCCTTCATCATATATATATCTACGTATTTCTTTCTGTAATAAATCAAAACTACTCATTATAAAACCTCAATTTCATCGTCCTTATTATCCTCGTCTTTAGTTACAGGCACAGCTTTTTTACCAAATTTCGCATAGATTATATTTTCAATACTTTTATCTGGATTTTGTCTTATTAAATCTAAAATTTCCAGATAATCTTTGATTACTGCTCGTGGAGTCAAAAATTCAGCCGCTCCAGGTCTGTTCAATTGCTCTTCCATATACATTTTTATATGTTCTGTTTTCATAGATATGTTTTCTTTATAATGGATATTATATATATTGATTAAATCTTCCAACAATGTGTATATTTCTTCAACACTTAAAGGCCTTAATGGTAAAACAGTTCTATTTGTATTCAATAGTTTAGAATCCATACTATATTCTGTTCCCAACCTTCCTTTCAAAGCTCCATAACTAGACATGCCTCGGTTTTCATCAAATACAGTTTTCCTTGTAGAACCAAAATTTACAAACAATCCTCTTGCTTTATTTGATTTACATTCATTAAATATATTTAATATTCTTTCATAATTCCTCTCTCTAGTCCGAGCCAAAGGCAATTTATAGAGATTAACAGCTTCATCAAAATTTACTACAAAACCAGAATATCCCATGTCTGAAAATAATTCTGCCAAATTTTTAATAGCATCATACCAGTTATCGTCATTTACTATTTTTTCAATCCCAAGTTCTCTTTTGGCTTCAGTCTTAGTATCTATGTCTCCACGAATCCATCTTAAAGCCTTTAGTCTTAATACTCTACTGTCTTCTACTATACCTTCATAATATTTTGCAATAGCTTGCCCTAATTCGTAAGATAAGCCAATTGAATTGAAAGAACTGGTAACATTTAATATCTCATTTTCTACAAGTTCCTTATTTTTTGTCATTAATACCTGGTTCATGGGTATACCTTCTTTTTCAGAAACATCCATAACAATCTTATTTATCCATTCTTCCAATATAGTATTTATGGCGTTTCCATCTTGAGAAGTCTGCACAATTATATTGCCTACTATCTCACTATACAAGGCTCTAGCCTTTCCATCTGACGCATAGAACCTTCTTGTTGGAGTTAAGTCTACTGTAGACACAGCAAATTTTTTTTGTACAGCAATAGACTCTATAGTTCTAAGCATAAAACTCTTTCCACTGCCAAAATCCCCCACCCAGAATCTTATATCACTTCCGCCCTGAATTATAGAATCTAAAATAGAAATAATTTCTTGAACTTCTTCGTTTCTTCCTACCAATAGATGGTGGATTCCCTTTCTTGGTACTATGCCACCCTCCAAGGCTTTTATAATATTATCCGCTTCCTTTGGATTTACCCTATTTTTCATTGGCCATCAACTCCTTTATCGTATCTACATAAAAATCATCTATCTTTATAAAATCATCTTCAATTACAATTGCCTGGTCCTGTATATGTTCATAAAGTTCTCGATTTACATCACTTATAAAGGCATTTAGGAAAGTGCCATTATCCATAGCTATTTTCTTTCCCTTTTCCACCCCTATAGATCCCATATTCAATATCAGCTTTAAAAAATCTTCATACTTAAACTCTAATTTATCATTATATTCTTCCTTTAGATTTTTTTCTTTAAAGTCCTCTTCTTCAAGCTCTTCATTATCTTCTTCATCACCTATATATTCTTTAAGAATCTCCACTGTTTCATTGAGTTCTTCCTTTGATTCTTCTACCTTATCCATATCTAATTCTATTTTCTTTCTAATGGGATTTTTCAATTCCATTAATCTATTTGAAAGATCTAATGACAATACCTCTCCAGATTGAAGGATATTTTTATACACAGAAATATTAGCTGGATGAATAATATTTTTAAGTAATCTAGCATTTCTTTGACTCAAGTTTTCTTCTCTCCCTATTCCATATAAACATATAAGTAATAAATTTTCATCTTCTGTATCCTTAATAATTTTCTTTGCCATATTTATAAAGTTTTCATCTTCCCTATAATCAATTAAAATATCTGTTCTTTTATTATTCTCTGCCATTAATACTTTCTCTACTTTAAGTTTCCAATCGTCAGGATCATTTTCTATCATCCCAGTCAATATTTCTTTTATCTCTTCCTCCGTCACATTTTCTTTATACTCTATAATTCTATCATTTATGTCTTTTACAAGTTCACTTGGTAAATATCCTTTAATATTATCTTTTTCCTTGCTAATATTTAAAATCTGTGTATTTGGCATAACCTCTCTTATGGCATTCTCTGAGATCTTTATTAAAGATGCCAAAACACCTCCATCTTCGTAATCTTCAAAACATATATATTTGCCATCTATTATCCCTTTTAAAGTAGTTTTGATCTTCTTTTCCCATTTTGGCTTTTCCTTAAGTCCATTCAATATAACCTTCCATATATCCAGATACAATACTATAATTTGCTTTTTTACCTCATATATTTCCCATACTTTTGTACCTCTCCTTGGAGTTGCCCCTAAAATATTTAGTTCTTTTCCGTTAAACTCTCTATTTATTCTAAATCTCCCATCTGTATCCCACCACTCTATTGGCAGTCCTGTTTTAGTTAAATTGAAATATTTCGTTGTTTCTCCAATCGGAGAAGACACACATTCTGCTAATTTCTCGGCCTCGTTAAATACTTTATCTTTTAAATTTTTACCTAAATGATCCTCTAATATTGTATATGAAAATTCCGGATTATAATAATTATAATTTCCACTGTACGCTTTAGTTACATGCCCTTCCGATATACAGTAAATTGTATATAAAATATTATTATAACGCCCATCTTCTACTTCTATCCTTCTTGATTCCCTATCTAAAGAATTCTTATTGTTTTTCAATTCCCTATCAATAAAATTGCAAAGATTTTTATATAAATTTATAGTTTCTTCCTTTACTTGTGATACTTTCATTATATTTCTTTCATAGGGCAAATCCAATCTCTTTATCCAATTAGTTTTAAAATCACTATCAAATTCATTTTCTTTAGGTATTTTAGAGGGTTGCACATTAGATACTTCAATTATTTTTAGTTCACCCATTTCCTCTTTTTTACTTGTTTCAATTATTTTTTCTTTTATGTACACATCATTTTTTTCTTCATTAACTTCACTTTTCAATTCCCCTATGTATTTATTTTTTTCAGTTTTATTATTTGCGTATTTCTCTTTCAATAAAATTACACCCCTAGCCATATAAACCATTCCTTCTATAATAGATATAAACATTAAGATGACTGCCAAATACGCTCTACCAAATTCTAAAGAACATATTGATAGCGTACAAAAAATAAACCCTGTCAGTTTTCTCTTCAGATAAAACCTATGTACACCAAACATTCCTAAAACGATTGATAGTATTCCTGCTATAAAAGGATTTTTATTAATTTCTTTAAATTCCACTGCACTTATAAAATAACTTGTTTTTTTATTAGATTTCATAGACTATAACACCTCCTATCAGAATACAGTATTAATATTTTTAATTCTACTCCCTTAAATTGATTCTTATAATTTCCCTCTTTAAATCATATTATAATTTATATATCATACATTTTCTATAAAATCTAAAACTATACAGTATTACCATGGAATTGTTTAGATGGAGAAAAGCATTTCTCTATAACAAACTCCACCTGAACTTACGAATCACTCGATTGGATAAATTGTTAAGACCATCATGAAAATTAGCCAGTGAAAAATTTTCACTGGCTAATTAAACTCTGATTCCTCTCTAAAAGCTTTTTGCATAAGGTGATTGGATATATTTCCTAATTATCCCGAAATATTTTGCATTTTAAATTTCAATTTGTCGACTTGATTGACAAAGTTGGCAAATTCGTTTTGGAGTTCTATTGGTGGCACTGGAATCTCTA
>NZ_JBJHZX010000027.1:0-63955 GCF_045310515.1 Candidatus Clostridium eludens
CAGCACTCCATGAAAGTATTTATTGAAATTTTTAGAAGATTAACTTGTTATAACCATATATATGTCCATACGTCAGGCCCGCTTGGAGCAATTGCAGAGAGGCAGAAAAAAGGTGAAAAAGACAAAGAAAAAGATCAGCATTCTACGCAATTTTATCGGCTACAGGGAATATCCTAAATATGGCTTTATCCAGCGTTTTTTCGTTTATAGGCAGGCGCTGCTGAAGGAAGCCGACAAGCTTGTGCAAAAAGGAGTTATCCGAGATAGGGAAGATATTTATTATCTGTTTTTTGAGGAGTTTAGGGAGGTTGTGAAAACAAAACGCTTGGATTATAGCACTATAACCAAGCGAAAAGCGGAATATGAGGTCTATGAGAAGCTGACGCCGCCTCGATTGATGACATCTGAAGGAGAGATCATAACGGGTGAATACAACTCAGGAGATATTCCTCAGGGTGCTTTGGCGGGGATTCCAGTTTCATCAGGAATTATCGAAGGCCGGGCCCGAGTCATTTTAAACATGGAGAATGCCAATGTAGAGGAAGGTGACATTTTAGTTACAAAATTCACAGACCCTGGTTGGACTCCGGTGTTTGTATCTATTAAGGGCCTGGTTACGGAAGTAGGCGGAATGATGACCCATGGTGCTGTTGTTGCAAGAGAATACGGCCTTCCTGCAGTGGTAGGCGTGGAAAATGCAACGAAGCTGATTAACGATGGACAGAAGATACGGATAAATGGAACGGAAGGGTATGTGGAAATTCTATAGGATGTTAAAATGATGACAAGAGATAAGAGACCTTGAAGGCAAATAAGAGCATAAGGTATATATTAGAGTAAAAAGATGATTTCTACGTTAAATAGGAGTCATCTTTTTTATTTAATTTAGTTTCATATATTTTAGATGGCTGTCCATTTGGATAGAAGCCTTCTCCTATGTATTTAAAACCATACTTTTCATAAAACTCATTTAACTCAGTGCAAAGATAAATACTCTCAAAACCCTCTAATTCAGCATCTTTCTTTACCTGCTCAATCAGTAAATTTCCCATTGTTTTTCCCCTATGCTCTTTTTCGACATAAAGTGAACATAACCATGGCGATAAGTCTATTCTATTTATAAAATCATGGTCTATTAATCCTATACAGCCGACAATTTGGTTATTAATTTCTAATAGATACCAATATGGAACAGATTTCTTGGTGCTTATACATTCTAAAATACTGTCTTCATATAATTGGTAATTAGTTTCATTCCCCCATTTACTGTGAATATATTTTGCAGCAATTTCTTTATAATTTGGCTCTTGCCTTACAGAAATAATTCTCATGTATTTTCCCCTTTAACTCAGTATACTATCATTATTTTTTTCTTGCGGATACAAGCAGCATCATCGGCCGACGCAATTCGTCCAACATTTCTGGTACAGTGTAGAGCAAATCTTCTGTTGGTTTTGGCTCAACAAGTCCTGTTATTTGAAATCCTGCTTTTATAAGGTTACTTATGTATGTTGTCAATGCTTTATGATATTTTAGAACTTCTTCACCTAAAAAAGTAGCTTTGCGTATACCCTCGGTAAAATATTGGTCAACAGGCCAATGTAGGCGATTGCCCTGGTTGTCATAGTACCAATTTTGTGGCCCTTGTGATGTAAAAATTGGATGCTCTACAGAGAACACAAAATCTCCACCACCTGAAAGACATTTGCTTATTTTGCTTAAGATATCTTCAAATGACTGAATGTAATGAAGTGCCAAAGAACTTATAACAACATCAAAGCAGTTAATGGGAAAATCAATATCTTCTATAAGACATCTACGTATTATTTATTAGTAATTATATCATATAATTCACTTGATTGAATTATCTCTGACACTAACTATAGGCAGCGATAATTTATTATAGAAACACTAATTATTAAACCAGAAGAAAAAAATGGTATAATATAGTTAAAGCACTGTTCAGTAGATTTGATTCTAAAGAGTGGGGTGCTTTTTATTGATTATTATCTTAGAAAATGGAGTTAACAATTTGAGATAAAATAATATAAAAATGGAGATTAAAAATGGGAAGATATAGTAGTTTATTAAAATTAAAACCTTATATCAAGAACTGTAAATTATGGTTAATTAGCGGCATAATAGGCATGGTTATTTGTTCAGTAATATATGTGCCTGTACCATATTTGATTGGATATATAATAGATAAGATTTTACTAAAGCACAGCAGTTATGTTGATTTGTATAAGTTTAGTGCTACTTTAGCGTTGTTGTACATATTAAAGTATGTCATATCCATATTTTCAAAAAAGCTTTTTATAAAAGTAGAGAATTTTGTGGTAAATGAAATAAGAATGTCCATGATGGATAAAATAATTGATTTGCCCATGAGTTTTTTATCTAAAAATGAAAAGGGGTATGTATTAAGCAGAATTTCTGAATGCTCAAGCATAGGAAGATTGTTTTCTCCTATGTTTGTAAGTACATTTTTAGGTATTTTTGATTTGATATTTGCACTTATTATGATGGTTACTTTAAATTACAAGGTAACAATTGCAGTATTAATCTTGGTTCCAATATATTATTTTACAGTAAAATCTTCATCAAAACAGTTAACTGAAAGTACAAAAGTATTACTGGAAACTTCAGCAATTTTAAGTGGGGAAACTTATGAAGTTCTAAATGGCATAGAAGAGATAAAAATATTAGGTGGGAAGGAAACTCAATTAATTAAATTTAAAAATAAATTAGAGGCTATGGTAAAGAGTGGGATAAAGCAAAGTAAGCAATTGTTGCTTTTTATGGAGAATATCACGCTAGTAAATAATTTAGCTACAATGATAATATTGTTAATTTCAGGTGTACTGATTTTAAAGGGTGAACTAACCATTGGAATATATACAGCTTTTGCAACCTATATGAATAAGGTGTTTGGAAGCACAATGTCTTTTGGTAATTTGGGCATGACATTAAAACCAGTATGTGTTAGTATTGAAAGAATTCAGGAATTTTTAGACTTAACAGATGAAAATGGGAATAGAACTGAAATTATAGAAGAGGCAATTGAAACAATTAATATTCAAAATTTAAGCTTTAAATATGATGCTGATGGACAGAATATCATTAATAATTTAAATTTTGTTATTAATAAAGGAGATAAGATTTTCTTAAAGGGAGAAAATGGCACGGGTAAATCTACATTGATAAAAATTCTTTTAGGATTATACGATCCATCAGAAGGGGAAATTTTTATTAATAATAAGAGATATTCTAACTTATATAAAAAAAGTGTAAGAAAGAGAATAGGAGTTGTATCTCAAAATATATTTTTATTTAAAGGAAGTGTTTTGGAGAATATATTATATGGACAAGCTGATAAGAATAAGGAAGATGTAGTTGCTTTAATTAAAGAATATCACCTGGAAAAGTATATAGATAGTTTGGACAAGGACTTGGAAACTGAGATTAGTCAAAATGGTATAGGAATATCAGGTGGTCAAACTCAAATTATTGCATTTTTAAGAGCTACAATAACTGAAAAAGATATTATTATATTGGATGAGGCTACTTCAAATCTAGACATAGAAACCAGAGAAGTTATTCTTAGAATACTAAGGGAGAAAAGTATTGCCAATATTATAATTGTCATTTCTCATCAAGAAGAAGGAATAGAGTTTACTAACAAAACACTTTATTTAAAAAAGTAAATCAGGAATATTTTATATCTATATTGTATAAAAACAATGAATAATCAAATAATAAAAATAATAATAGGAATAAAAAGTAACTATTTTCACCTCTATTATTCATACTTTATTTTAAAAATGATATTATGTTATGGTAGGAGGGTAATTAAATGGAAAATATAGTGAGAATACAAGAAATTGAAATTAAAAACTTTAAAAATGTGTCGTATGGAAATGTAGCTTTTGATAGTTATAAAAGAGGAAAAGTTTTTTTAAATTCATATAGTTCTGATATATTAGGTTTATATGGTCAAAATGGTTCAGGAAAAACCAGTATGGTTGAAGGAATTGATATTTTAAAATCAATCTTATCAGGGGAAGAACTTGATAAAAATATAAAAAATTTGTTATCTTACAGCGTAAATTCTTCTGCTTTCAAATATACATTTACCATACAAATAGATAATAATAAATATATGGTTTACTATAACTTTAAGCTAAGATGTGATGATGAAGATGATAGAATAGAAATTTATGAAGAATGTATTAAATACTGCCATATAGATATGGAGAATAAAAAAATATATCCTAGTAAAAGTATCATTGAGTTTTATATGGATAAGAATTTAGATAATATCTTTAATCCAATAAAGAATTATAAACTTATTACAAAGCAAAATGAGAATTTTAGAACAAGTTTGATGGTATCTAAAGAATTAGCTAAGGAAAAGAGCACTTCGTTTATTTTCAACAAAAAAAGTATGGACATATTTAAAAAAGGTTTTACTGGTGAAAATGAATTATATTTTGCAATTATTCATTCTCTTCAAAATTATGCTATTACCTCTTTTGTAATAAAGAATGATTATTTAGGGCATATTGATTTAAGAGTTATTATGCCTTTTAGCTTTATGATAGGCAGTGATAAAGGTTTAGCAAGAGGAACCATTATGATTGCCCTATTTGATACAAGTACAGTTAGTGTATATGTGTTTGAAATATTAAATAAAGTAATTGAACAAATAAATATTGTTCTAAAGTCACTTATACCAGGATTAACTATAGAAACAAAAGTCATAAAAGAGGAACTTATGAAAAATGGAGAAGCAGGAGAAGTATTTGAACTACTTTCAGTAAGAGATGATGTTAAAATTCCATTAAAATATGAATCAGATGGTATAAAGAAAATAATATCTATTCTAAGTGCACTTATAGCAATGTACAATAATGAAAGAATTTGTGTTGTAATAGATGAATTGGATTCAGGTGTTTTTGAGTTTTTACTGGGAGAATTATTAAGTGTATTAAAAGAAAAAGCTAAAGGACAGTTGATATTTACCTCTCATAATCTTAGGGCTTTAGAAGTTTTGGATAAAAATGATATAGTTTTTACTACAACAAACCCTGAAAACAGATATATAAAACTAAAGAATGTTAAAAAAAGCAATAACCTAAGAGATTTCTATTTGCGTGAGATTTTCTTAGGTGATCAAAATGAAGTTATTTATAATCAAACCAAAAGTTATGCTATAAGTCGAGCTTTCAGGAAAGCAGGAGTAAAAAATGAGTAGAGCGAAAGTAATAATTTTTATCGTAGAGGGTATTTCTGACAAAGAAGCCCTTAATGGTATTTTATCGGAACTATATGATGAAAAAAGGTTTGTCTTTTCTATAGTAGATGGTGATATAACTACTCAGAATTCTAGTAAAGTAGATACTATACGTGCTAAAATAGGTGATTATATAAATAAAGCAGCACAGAGGGATAAATTTCTCAAAACAGATGTAGAAAGGGTAGTACACCTTATAGATACAGATGGTATTTATATTCCAGATAAAAATATAATAATCAACCATACAATAAATATATTATATACTGAAAATAATATAGAAACTGATAATGTTAATAGTATTATTGCGAGAAATGAGAAGAAGAGGTCTATACTTAATATTTTGAGTACTATGCCAGCTATATATAAAGGGAAAAATAGTATTCCTTATTATATGTTTTATATGTCTTGTAATTTAGAACATGTATTACACAACGTACAAAATGCTATAAAAGAAGAAAAGGTTAATTTGGCAGAAAAATTAGAAGATAAGTATATTGATAATCCACATGAATTTATAAAATTTATGAGTGAAAGTGATTTTACTGTGCCAGGAGCTTATAAGGATACGTGGGATTTTATTAAGCAAGATTTAAACTCACTTCATAGGTATAGCAATTTTCATTTGTTTTTTAACATGGATAAGGAAGAGGAGTTTTAATAATTCATCTTCCCTAGCTTAAATTTTACTAACTTGTGAATTTGAATATATTTTTTGTTATTCCCAGCCTTTACATATATTTATCCACTCACAATACCCGGAATATTCCTCTAATTCTGGAAGGGTAAGCTCAATTGCACTGTTGCGGCTTCCGCAGGCAGGGAACACTGTTTCAAATCTTTTTAAAGATTCGTCCAAATAAACTTGGATTTCTTTGCTAATACCAAAGGGGCAGACACCTCCCACAGGATGTCCGATTAGTTCCATAACGTTATCGCCTTTAAGCATAGCTGCCTTTGTATGGAACTGTGATTTATATTTAGAGTTGTCTACTTTAGCATCTCCCGCCATTACAATGAGAATGGCTTTTTCATTTACCATAAAGGACATGGTTTTTGCGATCCTTTTTTCTTCGCAGTTCAGTGCTTTAGCAGCTTCTTCTACGGTGGCACTGGATATGGGAAGTTCCTGTACTCTATCTGCTATATTCCATTTTTCAAAAAACTTTTTTACAATTTCAACTGACATAGTTATCCTCCTGTTCATGATAATCTTGATTTCTATTGTACTCTAATATACACTATAAGAAAAGTAAGTAGGTGGAAGCTAGCTTTTGCTAGCTTGGAACCTGTCTACATTCAAAATTGAAGGAAATAATTTCATCCAAATCATTACAACTGCTATAGTTCCCATACCTCCAATAAGCACCGCAGGTACAGTTCCAAATAAAGAGGCTGTAATACCTGATTCGAATTCACCAAGCTGATTGGATGTACCTATGAAAATCATGTTTACAGAACTGACTCTCCCTCTCATGTAATCTGGAGTTTGAAGTTGTACAAGTGTAGAACGAATAATAACACTTATCACATCTGAAGCACCTAGTACAAAAAGTGCTAAGAAAGATATAATAACAGATTTCGATATCGCAAAAACAATAGTAGATAAGCCAAAGAATATTACTGCTGTGAACATAGTTCGTCCAACTTTGTGTTTTAAAGGCTTCTTTGCAAGATAGGCAGACATTAACAGTGCTCCCGCAGCGGGTGCTGATCTGAGTACACCAAGTCCAAAGGAACCTATCATTAAAATTTTACTTGCATAAATTGGAAGCAGGGCTGTAGCACCGCCAAATAATACTGCAAACAAGTCTAAGGATATTGAACCTAATATGATAGGTCTGCTTTTGATAAAAGATATTCCTGCAAATAATGATTTCAAGCTTGGAGGTTCTGATTTAAAATCCTCTTTTCTGGTTAAAATTTGAGATATAAGTGTCCCAGATAATATGAGCAAAGTTCCAGTTAGTGCATAAACCAGTGTTGCTCCAAAAGAATAAAGTATGCCTCCAATGGCTGGTCCTATGATAACGGCAAATTCAGAAGCAGAGGACATTAAAGCTGAAGCTCTTGGAAAAATACCGCCGCTTACAATATTGGGTAATAAAGATTGCATTGGCGGTCCCTCAAAGGCGTGAGCCACAGCTATAAAGAAAATAATTATAAGAAAATTTTCTTTGGTAATCCATCCATTGTAATTGCTTAAAGCTAAAATCAGAATAAAAATGCTCTGAGTTATTTGACTTAGAGTTACTATTTTTTTTCGTTCATATCTATCTGATATATGACCAACAAAAAGAGACAGAAAAAGTACTGGTAAAAATTGAACTAGACCAACAAGGCCAAGGTAAAAAGCAGAATGGGTAAGCGAATACATTTGCCAGCCAATGGCTACTGTGATCATTTGATAAGCAAAATTAGTGGATACTCTTGCCGCAATTAATAATCTCAAAGATTTATTTTTCAGTAAAGTTGAGTCTTGAATTAAAGCCATTATAGTCAAAACCTTTCTATAAGTATGATTGCAATATGTTAAAGTAGTATTAGTAACTTTAGTTAGATAATTCTAAAAATGAAATTACCTTATATAGGCTAAATATACTCAATAATATAAGTATATATCTTAAGATGTATAAGAACAACAAGTTGATAAACAAATTAGAAAATCCATTACTAAAAAGGATACTTTTAAGAGGTGGAAATATGACTAACACAAAAGCCGCATGGAAAGCACTTGTAATAATTTTTATTTTATCTAGTATTTTCTGTGCCATTTACTACCATTTTCATAGTGACAAAAATAAAACTGAAATTTATTCTCGGTTGCAAGTTGAAAATGTAATAAACAATTTTTTTATAGAAATTAAGAATGGAAATCTTGAAGATACTTCACAATATATTGATTTAAATAACAAATATTATAATTTAGATTTTAAATTAATGAATAGCACCAATCAGAGTATGTTAAAGAGCATTTTTACAAAAATTGATTATAAAATAGTACATGTATCTATAAGGGGTTCTTCTGCTAAAGCTAGAGTACAAATTGTATCTATAGATTTGTTAAACCTTTATGGAAAGTATTCTAAAGAATTAAATCCCTTAGTACAGGCTTATTTAAATGGGGATAAAATGGAAAGAATACAGGCAAAAAGTAATATAAAAGCTATTTTAGCAAATAAAATAAGTAAAGATATTGAAGAAGAAAATTATCAAAAGTTAACTGGAATTATAAAGATAAGTTTAAAAAAGAAAGATGGAAAATGGATTATAGAACCAGATAAGGATTTAATATATTATTTAACAGGAAAATTCACAGTACTAATGAGCAAGTAAAAGCAGCATATGATATAATTTAAAAGTAAAAACTATTTGTATTTTTCTAATATAAGTTATATGAGGTATATGAATATGATATATACATATGAAGATAATTGTAATAAACAATTGAAAATTGACTGTGAAAAGTGTTTCGGCTTATGCTGTGTAGCACTGTACTTCTCGGCTTCGGAAGGGTTTCCAACAAATAAAGATGCGGGTAAGCCATGCGTAAACTTAAAATCGGATTTTACCTGTTCTGTTCATAAAAATCTTAGAAATAAGGGCCTTAAGGGCTGTACTGCTTATGATTGCTTTGGCGCTGGCCAAAAGGTATCTCAAGTTACCTGCTGCGGACATGACTGGCTGCAAGTCCCCGAATCTGCTAATCAAATGTTTGAAGCCTTTCTGATTATGAGGCAGCTTCATGAAATGTTATGGTATCTTAATGAAGCATTTATTTTGCAAACTGATCGTGATATAAAAGAGAAGATAAGTTCATTGATTAACAATACTGAGCGCCTTACCTTTCTCAACATGGATTCTTTATTAGTACTAGACATAGTATCTCATCGTACCAAGGTTAACATACTGCTTAAAAGTACCAGTGAACTGGTACGTACTAAAGCTCGTCCTGGAAAGAACATTTCTTCAGGAAATAGGAATACTAACTCCCGGCCATTAGATTATTTTGGATCAAACTTGACAAGAACCAATCTTAAAGGTGCAGATTTAAGAGGGGCATGTCTTATTGCAGCAAACCTTAGAGGAGTGGATTTGAGTGGGGCTGATCTTATTGGAGCTGATTTGCGGGATGCAGATCTTCGTGGAGCTAATCTTACATATAGCATTTTTCTTACCCAGGCTCAGATTAACACAGCTAAAGGCAATTTACATACAAAGCTGCCTATGATGTTAACTCGCCCAATTCATTGGTTAGAACATCAAAAAAAGGTAAAAAACGGTTAAATACTACAAAATTTTTTCAAAATAAAACTTAATTTTGTTAAGTTTTATTTTTTTGTAAAAAATAGAAGGAAAATTTAAAATATTGTAGAATTTATAAAATAAAGTTTTTTATTCTAAAGGAGGATATTAAAAATGAAATCTTTTAAAAATGAGCTGTTAAAGAGAAGTATGAAAACGTTAGGTGTTTTGTCTTTGTTTTTGGCATCTATAGTTTTGGTTCCAACGTGTCCAATGGGTTACCATCAACCCAAATGCCCTGATGAACTCTTAAAGTAATTACTTAGGTTTCTATAAATGTTGTGATTAAAAACATTAATTTCTGATCTACAACATTTATAGAAACCCTAGAATGAAAGGAGGAATTATATGATCGATGTTATAAGAGAATTGGTAATAGATATCATAGACGCTGTACTTCTTTTAAGTATTTTTCAAGCATTATACAATAATAAAAGATTTATAATACAGAATAAAATTAGAACAGTACTATTCTGTATATTGTTTGTTTTCGGAACTTATTGGAGTACATTTCATATATTAAAAGTTTATCACACATTATTTCTTGTAGTATTTTATATTTTATTACTTGCCTACATTATAAAAATAAAGATTTTTGATTCTATAGTTATAGCTTCTTTATTTTTTACAATACTTTTTACTACGGAATCCTTCACTCAAATCATTGAAATGCTTATATTTAACGTAAATTTAAATCAAGCTTTTTTAAATCCCCAATATGTATGGATTGCTATAATAACCTCTACAACATTGCAAATACTTATTGTATCAATGATTTTTAAATTTAACTCATATTTTGTTAAACTTAAATTATTTGAAAAAGAAGGAGCCATCTTTGCTAACTTAATACTTGAATTAGGTGCGTTCACTTTATTTATATTTTGTGTTAACTATGGTATTTTTAACATAAAACGTATTGAAATCTATAATGTTTTTATTTTTGTTATTTATTTTGTATTTTTAATAGCAAAATTCAGAAGCTTACAGGAAAAACAGCTAGCTGTGGATATAAGTATCAAGTATAAAATTCAAGAACACCAAATTAAAAATATGGAGGAAATAATCAGTATAATTAGGCAGGAAAAACATGATTTTGCCAACCATATTAATGTTATACAGGGACTATGTTTGTTAAATAAGCCTGATACTGTAGAAAAGATAGACAAGTATGTACGAGGAATTTCAGATACAATACATTCTTCTTTTAGATATTTAGATACAGGGAATGATTACATAGACGGACTATTATCCATAAAGAACAACTATGCAGTAAAAAATAATATGGACTTTAAGGTAGATATTTACGAGCTTTTTAGTTTGTTAAAAATTAGACAAGATGAATTAATAAGTATTATAAGTAACCTTGTAGATAATGCATTTGAAGCATTTCACCTTACATCAAATATTAAGTATAAGAAAATATCCATTGCTACTTTTATGGAAGATAGAAACTTTTGTATTGAGGTAGCTGACAATGGAGATGTTATTCCTGAAAATATAATAGAGAAAGTTTTTAACAAAGGTTTTTCTACAAAAATTAAACAAAATGATACCCATGGATTCGGATTGTATATTACTAAACAATTAGTTGAAAAAAATAACGGAACTATATCTGTAGAAAGTATTCCAGGAAGAACTAAATTTTTGGTGAAATTTAAAATGGAGTAGATATATAAATGGGTAAAATTATGTTACGACTTTTACCCATTTATGTTGGTATGAAATGTAACCTTTTATACATTAAAAATGTCTATCTTCTTTTGCTAAAACCTCATTCATACTTCCAGTTCTATAACCTAATATATCTAAAGTAACATATGTAAATCCTATATCCTTAAACTTATTACCTACTTTATCCATAAATTCAATACTAAAAAATTTCTCTCTTTCTTCAGGTGAAACCTCAATTCTGGCTATTTTTTCATGGTATCTTACTCTAACTTGTCTTATTCCCATGTCAATGAGAAATTGTTCAGCTTCCTCTACCATCTTTAATTTAGGTAAAGTTATCTTATTTCCATAAGGAAATCTAGAGGATAGACATGCAAAAGATGGCTTATCCCAGGTTGGAAGTCCAAATTTCTTTGACAATTGCCTAATGTCATCTTTAGTTAAATCTGCTTGTTTAAGTGGACTTATCACTTCTAGTTCTGTTGCTGCCTGCATTCCTGGTCTAAAATCATTCATATCATCTAAATTAGAACCATCGAAAATATATTCTGCTCCATTATCCAAAGCAACTTCTTTTATCTTTGTAAAAAGTTCTTTTTTACAATAATAACATCTATTTATGGAGTTGTTTGCAAAGCCCTCAATTTCAAGTTCTTCAGAAGAAATTATGACATGCTTCACTCCTATATCTTTTGCATAATTAATTGCCTCTTTTAACTCTCTTTCAGGATAAGTGGATGAGGTTGCTGTTACCGCCACTAATTTATCTCCTAATACTTCATGTGCTACTTTTACAAGAAATGTGCTGTCTACTCCCCCTGAAAATGCTACAGCTGCACTTCCTTTTTCTTTAATTATATCTTTAAGTAATTGTAATTTTTCATTAAGTACCATACAAATGAGCCGTTGCCAAAAATCCATAAGACTTTATAAAAAGATTATAAAAGTTTATTACTTTGTTTCTTTCCTACTTCATAGTGTTCCATTTTGCCGAGACTACTTTGGTTTGTATAACACTCTATAGGCTTTGCTACTTTTCAGTAGTGGGTTGTAACGAATACCCAATTTAGAATATCTTTTAAGCTGATATTTCTAAACCATACTTTGCAAGGTTATAGGAAGCATTCTTATCTCTATCAGCTGCAAATCCACATTCGCATTTATAAGTTCTATCTGATAGCTTTAAGTCTTTTTTTATCCTACCACACTGGCTACAAGTTTTACTTGAAGGATAAAATGTCGGTACTTGGATAAACTCTATTCCATATTTAGCACATTTATTTTTCATTTGAGTAATAAACATACTAAATCCCTGCTCTGCTATTGCCTTTGACAAGTGCTTATTTTTCATCATATTAGATACTTTTAAATCTTCCATAACTACTCTAAAAGGTTTGGCTTTCACTATTTTAGAAGTAGCTTGATGTATATGATTTTCTCTAATATGTGCTAATTTACTATGAAGTTTTTTAATCTTCTTTTCAAGTTTTGCAATGTTCCAGGTCTTTTGGTAACATGTTCCTTTCTTATTTTTTTCATATTTTCGTGAACATTGTCTTTGTAGTCTTTTTAATTTTTTTATTAGTCCTTTAACCTTTGCTGTCTTATTAATATTCTTTGTGTCTAATTCGTCAATATTAGTTACTGAAAGTGTTTTGATACCTAAATCTACACCTACAGTAAAGTTTTTTAACTGTTCTTTTTTATCTTCCACTTCAATTTCAACGGCAACGGAAAGTACCCATACTCTACCATTAAAACTCATTCTTGGATTACTGAATTTATTTACTTTTGATAAATCAATGTCGTAGTTATGCCTACATTGTACTTTACCTATCTTTTCAAGATTAACTATGTTTTCTTTAAAGTAGATTTTATCGTATCTTGAATAAAATTTATCCTTAGATTTTCGCTTGCTTTTGAACTTAGGAAAACCACTTCCATTAAAAAAATTTTTATAGGCTTTATCTAAATCTCTTAGGGATTCTTTTAAGGTAGCATTGCTAACCTCATATAGCCATTCAAAACCTTCTTGATTTTTAAGTTTTGTCAATTCCACACCTAATTCTGCAACTGATAACTTCTTTTTAGTGATTTCATAATGTTTTATCTGCTTATCTAATCCCCAATTAAACACATATCGCATCGAGCCTATGTGTTTCCACATAAGAACTTCCTGTTCTTTAGATGGGAAAAGTCTAATATTAATTGCCCTTTTCATCTTCTAACAGCTCCTTAATCATTTTTTTGCTTATTGCTTGATACTCTGCAATATCCAATTATTTTACGTTTCCGTTGCCTATTATCGTTTTTAAAACCAAAGAAATGATTAAGCTGTTCCTGTGAGTAGTATCTATAGCCACTTTCTATTACATGGTGTGGCATTTATAACTTATTAATAATACTGGCATTATATGCTGCACCAAATCCATTATCTATATTTACTACACTAACGCCGCTTGCACAGCTATTTAACATAGATAAAAGTGCTGAAAGGCCTCCGAAGTTCGCTCCATAACCGACACTTGTAGGAACTGCTATAATTGGCTTATCTACCAGGCCTCCCACAACACTTGCAAGAGCCCCTTCCATTCCGGCAATAACTATAATGACTTTTGCTCCTCTTATAATATCTAACCTTGCAAATACTCGGTGGATACCAGCAACCCCCACATCTGTAATTTTTTCTATTCTATTTCCAAATATTATTGCTGTTTCTGCTGCTTCTTCTACTACTGGCAAATCAGATGTTCCCGCTGAAACTATGGCAATATAGCTATTTGTTAGACTTTCTTCTTTTTTTCGGATAGTAATTGTTCTGCCAAGATAATTGTATTTGGCATCTGGACATATTTCCTTTACTGAATTATAAATCTCCTCACTAGCTCGAGTAGCTAGAATATTATTATCTTTTGTAATCATAAATTGAATGATATTTTTTACTTGTTCTACTGTTTTTCCTGCACAATATATTACTTCAGGGTATCCCATTCTTATTTCTCTATGATTGTCAATTTTAGCAAAGTCCAAATCCTTAAAAGGTAAATCTTCAAATTTTTTTACAGCTTCTTCTATTTCAATTTTATTAGTTTTTACAGATTCAAGTAATTTTCTTATATCATTCTTATCCATTATATTCCCCCTAGTACCTTATGAATATATATCATTCTCTTCCATTACCTTTTGAATTTCTCTATAAACTTCTCTGATAGGTATATTGTTTTGTTTTGCTATGGCTTTACAATCTTCATATTCTGGTTTGTATTTAATTAATTCACCTTGATAATATGAGTTTTTTACATTTATATATCCATATTGAGTTTTGACTTTTAAAAAGTCTCTGTGAAGCATTACTTTTTCAACTTCAAATTTTCTAATGCCGATGGAAGTAGTTTCTTTAAAAATTACCTCCATTACACCTTTTTCATTCTTTTCATCCACTAATATACTTAGTTTTATGGCAGGTCTTCCTTTTTTCATAATAATAGGGGTCTTAAATACATCTAAGGCCCCTTTGTCAAAAAGCCTTTCTTCAACATAACTATAGAATTCCGGATTCATATCATCTATATTGGTTTCCAGTACATATTGTTTTTCTATTTCCTCATGTTTTTTCTCCTTACCTAAATATACTCTCAGTACATTAGGGATTTCCAGATCCCTGTTTCCTATTCCATATCCAATTTTATCTACTAAGAATTCCATTTTATTGGAAAACTTTGTAACATTTTCCGCCAAAATCGCTGCTCCTGTAGGGGTAGTAGTCTCAAAGGATACTATGCCAGACTTAACTGGTATATCTTTTAATATATTAACAGTTGCTGGTGCAGGAACAGGTATAAGACCATGTGCACATTTTACAAATCCGCCTCCCACCTGAACAGGTGAAGCTATAATTTTATCAACCTTCAAATAATCTAGCCCTACTGCTGCTCCTACAATATCTATAATAGAATCTACAGCACCCACTTCATGAAAATGAACCTCGTATATAGATGTTCCATGAACTTCAGCCTCTGCCTGTGCTATTCTCATGAATATATTCAGGCTCAGCTTTTTTATTTTTTCACTTAAATCACTTGTATTTATTATAGTTTCAATGTCTTTTAAATTTCTATGGTGACTGTGTTCATCATGATAATGATAATTTTCATGATTGTGACTGTGTTGTTCTTTTAGAATTACATCAACCTTAGTTCCTGATATACCCTTTTTAATACTTTTTTTAATTTCTATTTCATACTCAGAATTCAAATTGAGCTTTGAAAGTTCTCTTATTAAATATTCTTTGTCTACACCTAAATCAATTAATGCTCCTAAGTTCATATCTCCGCTTATTCCGCAGAAACAATCATAATATAATACCTTCATTTTTTATGCTCTCCAATACATTTTTTATCAAGTGATTCTAGGTTCAGGTGGAATTTGATTATGAAAAATGCTTTTCTCCATTAAATTTTATTCAAATAGTGATTTAACTTTTTTCAGTTTTTCACGAATTGGAATACTTTGTGGACAATGAGTTTCACATTTACCGCATTCTACACAATTTGATGCCTTTTGATCAGGTGGAAGAAATCCGTAAGTTTCATCTTTTTCAAACATACTATGATTATTATAAGAACTGAAACATCTAGGAATATTTACACCTGAAGGACATGGCATACAGTATCCACAGGCCGTACAATTAACTTTCACTTTTCCTTTAATGATATCTTTAACTTCATCAATTATATTTAATTCTTTTTCTGTCAAGGAATTTTCTTTTGCTTCACTGGCTATTTTTATGTTTTCTATAACTTGTTCTATAGAATTCATACCGCTGAGAACAACTGATACTTCTGGGTGATTCCATATCCATCTTAACCCCCA
The DNA here is from genome assembly GCF_045310515.1 of Candidatus Clostridium eludens. Taxonomy (NCBI): domain Bacteria; kingdom Bacillati; phylum Bacillota; class Clostridia; order Eubacteriales; family Clostridiaceae; genus Clostridium; species Candidatus Clostridium eludens. Next base: position 16,145 of record NZ_JBJHZX010000027.1, read on the forward strand.
CTCTGACGGAGTTCTTTTTATATTTGCTTCACTGAAAGTGCTTTTAGCTTCCTCAGGAAGATTATTAACAAGCTTTCCTCCTCTAAGGGGTTCCATAATTGTAACTCCTAATCCCTTTTCAGCGGCATATTTTAATCCTTCTGTTCCAGCCTGAAAATCCTCATCTACGTAGTTGTACTGTATTTGACAAAATGACCAATCATAGTAATCAACTATTTCTTTAAAAAGATCCAGTTTATCATGGAATGAAAATCCAGCATGCTTTATTCTGCCATTTTTTATAGCAGAATCTAAAAATTCATCAATGCCATTTTCTTTTAATCTATCCCAATCTCTGCGATTAAGTGAGTGTACCAAATAAAAATCTATATAGTCTGTTTCAAGACGTTCCAATTGTTCATTCAAGTATTTATCCATATCACTTCTTGTTTTTATTAACCAGCTGGGGAGCTTGGTAGCTAATTTAACTTTTTCTCTGTAACCATCTTTTAGTGCCTTTGCTACAAATGGTTCACTTTGCCCGCCTTTACTCATACCAGTTCCATGATAAGGGTATGCAGTATCTATATAATTTACCCCATTGTCAATTGAATAACGAACTAGTTCCATAGCTTTTTTTTCATCAATCTTGGATGAATCCCCTCCTGGAAGGATGGGAAGCCTCATACATCCAAATCCCAAAATTGAAACCATTTCATTTGTTTTTCCAAATTTTCTGTACAGCATTATAATTTTCCTCCTCAAAAATATTTTGAAGTTCATGATTTTCAATGTTTTACCAAATCAAATTTTATTTTATTATAACATAGATTAAATTAATAACTAGTATATTCTTATAGCATCCCAACTCATTTGAATTATTTTTTCGATTTTCTCATCATTTAATTTAAACTCCTCATTTAAACAAGCTTTTACTACCTGATTGATAGGGGTGTAGGCATAAATGATTAATATATTTGTATCCACTTCTTTAAATATGTTTTTACTCTTCCCTTTTTCAAATAGCTGATACATGGGTGAAAATAAGTTCAAGCTTTCTTCACGGCTTAAATTTTGAATTAATGGTGAGTTTGCAAATTGTTCTATAAAAAGAAAATAGTCCTTATGGTTTAAAAGAAAATTGATATAGTTTCTAAATACCGATTCAAATCCTACTTTTATCGGAGTAGATGCATTAATATCATGAAACATTTCCTGGCTCATTTTCTGTTTGATTGTTAGATAAAGTTTGTTAATCATGTCATTTTTATTTTTAAAGTACACATAAATGGTAGAAGGTGACACACTAGCTTTTTTAGCAATCTTGGACATAGATGTGTCAGAAAAACCAATTTCATTAATAAGTTGTATTGTTGCAGTAAAAATGCTTTCTTTTTTATTTTCATCTTTATATCTCATATTTTAATAATAAACGATCATTCGATTATTAGCAAGTCATTTTGAAACATAGGGCATATGTTGATAGGGTGTGTGAAAAAGTGTTTATAATATGGGTTTGTTAGGCTATAATAAAAAGTATGGAAATTCTATGGAAGATATAGAAATTAGACAGGGATTCCTGGAAAACCTATAATATCAATTCAGGCATATTTGTTTTGCTTAACTTTATCCGATCACTACCACTGCTAACACCCCCCATCTTCTATCAAAGTGGGGGATAAGCATTGCTACGTGCCTGGATAAGTTCTTCTAAGGTTCAGCTGGAGAAAAGCAGTTCTCATAAGCAAACTCCACCTGAACCTAAGAATCACTTGATTTAAAATATGAAGGAGGAGTTACCTTTGAAAAGCTGTTATGAGCTTCAGCAAGTGTTATATTCAATAGATGGACGGGGATATTCCAGTTATAAGGAAATAAAAGGACAATATGATTTTGGAAAATACAGTCTTTCAATTGATCGTGTTCAGGTTGATCCCTATGCATCCCCATCTAAGTGCAGAATCATTATATCTCGTGAAGTTACAGGTATACCCCATGAAATCCTCAATTCCAAGAATAAGGTGACAGCGGTATCAGATTTCTTGACAAGAGCTTTTTGGAATAATATTCAAAGACTAAATAACAGCAATAATGGAAGAGGCAGAAGCGGATTGTTGATGATTAACCGTTGTGGTCAGGAAATACTTCAGAGAACCTCAGTTTTAATTAGAGATCAATGGATTGAAGTGCGTTTTGAAATGGGTTTGCCTGCAGCAGGAAGGCGTATTTTAGGAAAAGCAGCTAATCGTATTTTTAAGGAAATTCTTCCTGAAGTAGTAGACTATGCATTGATTTATAAAAATATTGACCAAAAGGCATTGAAAAATCAGATTGATTTGATTATAGATCAAGAATATATCCGTAAAGAATTAGAACGAAGAAGCCTTGTTGCTTTTATTGCCAACGGTTCCATTTTACCAAGAGAAAGTGGTGTTTCGGATAAGCCTCTGCCCCAGGGTGGAATTCCTTTTATAAGCCCTGAAAGTTTTGAAATAGAAATTATACTGCCAAGTCGCGGTGCAGTTAAAGGAATGGGAGTACCTGAGGGAATAACATTGATTGTAGGAGGCGGCTATCATGGAAAATCCACGTTATTGAAAGCTCTTGAATTAGGCGTGTACAACCATATCCCGGGAGATGGCAGGGAACTGGTTATTACTAGACATGACGCAGTTAAAATTCGAGCGGAAGATGGCCGCAGTGTGGAGAAAGTGAACATCAGTACTTTTATCAATAATCTGCCGGGAAAAAAGGATACTCTTAGATTTTCTACAGAAAATGCCAGCGGAAGTACTTCCCAAGCGGCAAATGTCATGGAAGCCCTAGAAGCAGGCACTTCACTTTTATTGATTGATGAGGATACTTCTGCAACCAATTTTATGATACGAGATGGACGGATGCAGAAATTGATTTCCAAAGATAAAGAACCAATTACGCCATTCACTGACAAAGTAAAATCACTTTATGATGAACAGGGTGTTTCTACCGTACTCATTGTGGGTGGGTCAGGAGATTATTTTGATGTGGCGGATCAAATTATAATGATGGACGAATATGTACTAAAAGATGTAACAAATTTTGCTAAAGACATTGCCAGAACTGAGGGATATAAAAGGGAACAGTCTGCAGATGATAAATTTGGAGATATTACAGCAAGAATACCACTCAAATTAGGGTTTGTACTAAAAGGAAAAGAAGATAGGATTAAAGCCAGAGGTAGATATAATATTTTATGTGGAAGAGAAGCTGTTGATATTTCAAGTTTGGAACAGCTAGTTGATGACAGCCAGACAAATTGTATTGCAGTAATGCTTGGTTTTTTGAAAAAAAGGATATTGGATGATGAAATGTCAATTTCTCAAGTTGTAGATAAGTTGTACAAACAAATTGAAGACTTTGGACTAGAGTCTATTTCACCCTATGCAGATCATCCAGGTAATCTGGCGCTTCCTAGAAAACATGAATTTTGTGCTGCTATAAACCGTTATCGGGGATTAAAGGTAAAAATGTGAATGATATTAGAGCTTTAAATAAATAAAAATAATATTTATAAAAACAGTATCAAATTTATATAAATAGTGTATAATGAAATTGTACAATAAATTGTACAAAAAGGAGATGGTTTTATGATAGCCGTTAATTATTCCAATGTACGTGAAAACTTTAAAACTTATTGTGATAAAGTAAATGATGATGCTGAGACTATAATTGTCACTAGAAAAAATAATAAGAATGTTGTTTTAATGTCACAGGATGAATATAATAATATTCTTGAAAATATTAAGATTCTTAAAAATCCCAAATACTTCATTAAACTTTATGAGTCAATAAAGGAGCTAGAAAAAGGTAATGTTCATGAATTGGAAGAAAAGGACTTGGAAACTTAATTATGAGGATATTATTTTCACAAATTGCATGGAATGAATATACAAATTGGCAACAGGAAGATAAAAAAGTATTAAAAAAAATAAATCAGTTAATTAAAGATATACAAAGAAATGGTGTTGATGTGGGGATAGGAAGTCCAGAGCCTTTAAAATACCAGTTTTCAGGATATTGGAGTAGAAGAATAACAATAGAGCATAGACTTGTATATAAGATAGCTAATGATGATACTTTGTATATTGCTAAATGCGAGGGCCACTATTAGGATACAAATAGTTTTTGCTAAAAGTGAAGGCTATTTGTTATACATAATGATAAGATGAGAATTTGTTAAAGCAGCATTCACTCATTATATATAACTGCCTTAAATGGGGGCTTTTTTGTTTTTTTTGGAGAAGTATTAATTTAATAATATGTTGGGAGTCTGCTCTTTAAAAAAAAATAATTCTTGTATGATGTTGCTTAAATTACGTAGGCTAGTACAAATATGGAGTATAATATAAATATAATTATTTTGTTTTCGCATTATTTAAGAAGCCACCAAGAGATTAAATCCAAATAAAAAAATACAGAGGTAGTTTCATGCATTTTTATATCATACTGTTATTTTTATTAGCTTTTATATTAGTAGGATTTTATGCTTTCCTGCATAAAAGAATTAATGTTTCAGGTGTAAGGCCGTTTATTATATGTGTTTTGTTAGTTGCTGTATGGAATAGTACATATTCTATGGAACTATTAAGTTATACACTGAGAGCAAAGGCTATGTGGTTTGTAATAAGAATGGCGTTCATATTATATATTCCTGCATTCTGGCTGATGATAACGCTGGAGCTAACAGATAGGCGGAATTTTAAAAGTTGGAAAAATAGTCTTCTTGTCATTATGCCTACCATTTCAGCTTTTCTGATTTTAACATCTTCCTACAATAATTGGTTTATATATAATTTTTATCTTGAACCTGGTTATAGATATGAAATTCTGCGATTTGCCACAGGTTTTTGGTTTTGGATTAATGCAGCTTACAATTATTTCCTTAATACAGTTAATATAGGATTATTAATGCAAGCTGTGTTTTCAAAACAATACGTTTGGAAAAAGCAGGCCATCATCATGATTATTGGAATGCTTATACCAATTATTAGCGATATTATGTTAGTGGGAAATTTAGGCTTCAATAAGAACTTGGATTTTACTCCTATTTCGTTTTTACTTTCATTATTAGTAACTGCTTTTGGAATGTTTAAGTATAGATTTATGGATATTGTTCCTGTTGCTCAAGAATATGCATTTAATGATATGAATCAATTAATGATAGTACTTAATCAAGGTAAAAAGGTTGTAGATATGAATAAGAAGGCACTGCAAATGTTCAATACTTCTATTCCAGAAGTAATTGGAACGCCAATACATAAAGTTATACAGGATATTACAAAGTATGATTTTTCTAATCCACATAATTCTGCGGTGAAGATTGGTTTAAATTATAAATTTACAGGGAAAGAGTTTTATTATTATGGTTCTATTAATGTAGTTAAAGGGAATAGAGGCAATATAGTTGGATATTTAATATTATTGGAGGATATAACAGAATTAACAATTACTCAGCAGAAGTTAGAGAAAGCAAATGAAGAATTGTGGAAATTGAATCAAGAACTTTATAATAAATCCATTAAAGATGGTTTAACTGAAATGTATAACAAAAAACATATTATTATATTATTGGAGGAAAATCTTCAAAGAGCAATAAAAGATAAAATACCTCTTACAATAGCTATATTTGACATTGATTATTTTAAACAACTTAATGATAATTATGGACATTTAGTTGGAGATAGTGTACTTAAAAAAGTAGCGGAATTAATTAGAGAAGAGTTAGGGGACAATGGAACGGTAGGAAGATTCGGGGGGGAAGAATTCCTGATATTTATGACCAATGCAGAATTAAAGGCTGGCGGTAAATTATGCGATAAAATCAGATTCACCATAAGTAATTACAAGTTTGAACATGATAAGTTAACTGTTACTATTAGTGCAGGTGTATCACAATTGAAATCAGATGATGATATTAATTCGTTAATAAAAAGAGCAGATGATTGCTTATATAAAGCAAAAGCAAATGGAAGAAATAAAATTGAATTGGAAGAGTAATAGTAATTATTGATAGATAAATATGAAGAAGATATCAGAAAAGCAGAGATCTTCTTCAAGGATTTAAAGTGATTTCTGCTTTTATTTTATTAAACTAAAAGTTATTATAGAATATTATTCTCTCCGCTAACTCACTTTTATAATGTAGTGGATTTGGTGAGGCATCTGATGCAGGGTATCTCAATTGTATATATTTATTAAATGGAATATACTAGATATATATTGTTATTACTAATAATGTATTCAAATAAAAAAATTGGAACCATTATGTACGTTTTATATGAAGTAATTAAATTATAAGTGAGGAGATGGCGTCGTGAATTATTTAAATAAACCATTAAACACAGGTAAATTGTTACTGAAAAATAGATTAATTATGCCTCCCATTGCAACAGCAAAATCCCAAATAGACGGAAAAATAAGCAAGGATATTTTGGATTATTATGATGAGAAATCAAGGGGTGGATACATTTCTCTTATTATTATTGAGCATAGTTTTATATCTCACCAGGGGAAAGCTAGTAACAACCAGATGTCTATTGCAGAGGAAGGTATGGTGGAGGATTTAAAAAAGCTAGCAGAAGTTATTCATAAAAATGGTTGTAAAACGGTAATGCAAATAAATCATGCCGGAAGTGCGGCGAAAGAAGAAATTACAGGGATGGAACCTGTAGGGCCTTCAGCTGTTTCCAATCTTTTTGGAAGTGGAGCAGTTCCAAGAGAACTTGAAAAAGATGAGATTAAAATAATTATAAATCAATTTAAAGAGGCGGCATTAAGAGTAAAAAATGCAGGCTTTGATGGCGTAGAAATTCATTCTGCCCATGGCTATCTTTTAAATCAGTTTTTATCTCCTATTACCAATAAAAGGACAGATGAATATGGAGGAAACATAACAGGAAGAGTTAAGATTCATAAGGATATTATAAAGAATATACGTGAAGCTGTAGGAGAATCTTTCCCAATATTTATGAGGCTAGGTGCATGTGATTATATGGATGGAGGTTTAACTATAGAAGATAGCAAGATAGCTGCACAACAACTAGAAAAAGCCGGAGTGGATATTTTAGATATTTCAGGAGGGCTTTGCAGATATACTATTCCTGGGGTAAATGAAGAAGGTTATTTTACACCTCTTTCAAGGGCAATTAAAGAAGTTGTATCAATACCTGTAATTGTAACAGGTGGAGTTATTCATGCAAAGACAGCAGATGAGATTTTAAGTAGGGGAGAGGCTGATCTAGTAGGAGTGGGAAGAGCTATATACAAGGATTCAGCTTGGGCTAAGAATGCTATGAAATAACTTGTAATACAATACTTAATGAATTATAAATATGTGATAAAATGTGGTTGTTATTTCATATTAGTAAAAGCTTATGAGTTTATAAATACAAGGTGGAGAAAAAATGACAATTCAAGTTTATTTAGTTTTTATTTTAACCTTTATTATTTATGTAATAGGAACACTGGCGTATTCTGCGAGAATTGTAGGAGTAAGAACAGGAAGAATTGCAGTATCTTTTGCCGTATTTAATGTGTTTGTACTAATACAGAGAACGGCCAATACTGTACAGGCGCCTTTACTTGCAAAAACTATTGAAAATGGTATAAATTCAGGACAGTCTGCAGGTTTAATACATATCTTTAGATGGATAATTTTTTCCATTACCTTAGCTACAATAGTAGGTGCAATTTTAATGCCTACTTTTATAAAAATATTCAACAAATTAGTTATATCATTTAGTGTTTACAGATCTCTTCCTAGATTAATGATGCATGCATTTTCAAAGTCGGGAATTGAACAATTTAAAAATAGTATTTCAATCCCTAAAAGGGAAAATCTATCTCAATTAAAGAATTTTAACAAGACTCCTAAAAAAGTGATTTTATTAAATATGATTTCATTTTCAGTATCAAGTATAAGTGTTTTAGCAGCTTTGTATGCTAGTTGTTTAGAGCCGGATTTGAGAATGACAAGTAGTACTTTATCTTCAGTTATTAATAGTATTTCAACAATATTTATGGTTATATTTATTGATCCCTATTTATCTATGATGACAGATGATGTAATAAGGGGAGAATCTACGGAACTAGAATTTAATCGTTGTATAATTTTTATTGTGGGAGGTTTGATTGCAGGAAGTATACTTTCCCAATTTTTATTAGTACCTGCTTCAAATTTAATAGTAATTATTGCAAAGCTTATTTAATTTATCCACAACATATTGAAAATATTTCAATTTAAAAAATAAGTCTGTATAGGAAAATGAGGTTTTATATCTATGAAAATAGACAGATTGCTGGCAATTGTGGTAATGCTTTTAAACAGAGAAAGAATATCTGCGGTGGAGTTATCCCAAAAATTTGAGGTTTCCGTAAGAACTATTTATAGGGATATTGATGCAATTAATATGGCTGGAATTCCCATAGTTTCAAAGCAGGGAAATAATGGAGGATTTTACATTGTAGAAAATTATAAAATAAATCATCAATTCCTTACGCTGGGGGATATGATCTCCGTCATTGAAGCCTTAAAAAATATAAATGGAGTCTTAAATGATAAAAATGTAGAGATTGCCATGGAAAAAATGAAAAATATCATACCATCTAACAAGAAAAGTGAAGTTGATTTGCATTTTAAGCAAGTTTCTATAGATACACTGCCTTGGGGATTTAAAAAATCTGAAAATGAAAATATAAAATATAAAATCATATATAAAGCGTTAAAGGAAAATAAGTGCATAGGGTTTAACTACAGAAATTCAAGAGGAGAATATATTTTAAGAAAGGCAGAACCTGTTACTCTTGTATTTAAAGGATTTTCCTGGTACATTTTTTCCTTTTGCCTTTTAAAAGAAGATTATAGAATATTTAAGCTGACCAGAATGGATGGATTAGAGATTTTAAGTAAGGAAATTTCAAGGTCAAGGGTTTCCTACAGAGAGTACATAATCAGTGAAAGCACTGAAAAAAGTCCTGTAAAGCTTTTACTTAGATTTTCAGAAGAAATCAGATATAGGATACAAGATTATTTTCATGAAGAGCAGATGATATTTCTGGAGGATGGTAGTGTCATAGTAAGTATGGAAGTTGTAGAGGATAACTGGGTGTATTCTATGATATTAAGTTATGGTGAGTATGTGGAGGTGATGAGTCCAAAGCATATAAGAGAAATTATAAGGGGAAAGTGCAAAAAAATAATTGATATGTATAAATCAATTCAAACATGACATAATGATGGCAAGGTTCTTTTGTATAATAAAGGTATGAAAATATGGAAGGAGAATATATTATGGAACAGAAATATTGCCAGAGCTGCGGAATGCCTTTAAGTGAGGAATTTTATGCCAGTGAAACAGATAATAAGAAAAACTATGAATACTGTATGTACTGCTATGAAAATGGGAAGTTTAAACAACCGGATTTAACCATGGAAGAAATGATTGAAATCTGTATTCCTTTCATGAAGGAGAAAGGTATGGCAGAAAAGGAAGCAAGATCTCTTATGGAAAATGCCCTTCCAAATTTAAAAAGATGGAAAAAATAGTGAAAAAGGGCTGTATAGTAGTGTAAAGAGATAAGAAGCAGTAGCAAGGATGAGCATAGATATGATTACTTGCCATCCCATAAATATTTTTTCATATCTATATGTCCATCTTTGCTCAAAGAAATTCCCTCCGATTTTAAAAGGGCTCTTTGAATATCAGAACTTCCAAATACATAATCTGGGGACAGTTCACCGGATTTTTTCACAACTCTGTGGCAGGGAATATAGGAAGGTGCTTTTCTCATTGCCCATCCCACTATTCGCGCACTTCTGGGTTCTCCTAGTATAGAGGCTATCTGACCGTATGTAGCTACTTTGCCCCGGGGTATCCTGGCAGCCAGTTCATAAACTTTTGAGAAGAAATTTTTGTCCAACTTAAGATCCTCCTTACCGTATAGCTTTTCTTTCATATAATTTTACTACATAAGCGTAGTTAAAAAAAGACTGTTATAATTATATGGTTTTTGTGGGTTATGATAAAATTAAAGCATATGATATATAATTTTATCACTTTAGGAGGTAGTAAATTCATATATGTATAAAATAATGATAATTGAAGATGACAAGACACTTTCAGATAATATTATGGAAATATTGGTTAAATGGGATTTTAATGCGTATGGGATAAGGGATTATTCTAATATCCTCTCTGAATTTATTGAAAATAAACCCCATTTAGTTGTGATTGATATTAACTTACCTTATTTCGATGGATTCTATTGGTGTAATAAGATTAGAGAAATGTCTAAGTGTCCCATTATATTTCTTTCCTCAAGAGATAGTAATATGGATATCATTATGGCCGTAAATATGGGGGCAGATGATTATATAACAAAACCCTTCTCCATGGATGTTTTAATTGCAAAGATAAGTGCACTTATAAGAAGAGCTTATTCTTACAGGGAAGAAGCTCAAGAACTATTAGAGTGTAATGGAGCTGTATTGAATTTGACATACAAAACACTTTCTTACGATGAAACAGAAATTGAACTTACAAGAAATGAATTTAAAATTATGCTGCTTTTAATAAAAAATAGCGGAAAAACTATATCCAGAGAGAGAATAATGAGAACGCTCTGGGATGATGACAATTTTATAAGTGATAATACACTTACAGTAAATATTAATAGGCTTCGCATGAGATTAAAAGATATAGGACTTTGTGATTTTATAAAAACAAAAAAAGGACGTGGATACATAATATCATGAATAAGTTAATTTATATAAAAAATTCAGTTTTAAAAATAATATATTTCAGCTGCATTTTTATTGTAATAAATTTAATTTTATTCAGCAGTGGGCCTATAGATGCATCATTTTATGATATAGCTTATATGGATTTTTTAATTATAGCTATATCATTATTTTTTATGTTTATTGATTACAGAAGGTGGAAATACAATTATAAGGAAATATATAAATCTGTAACTAGCGGAGAAAAAATAAACTTAAGTGCATCGGAGGAAAATGATGCTTTTGAAGTTTGGCTTATAAAAGAAGTTTTAAAAATGAAAGATAAAGAAAGAAATAAAAAGGTCCAGGAAGTAAGAGATAATTTAGATGAAATCAATGATTATATAACAAAATGGATTCATGAAGTAAAAATACCTCTGTCTGTGTGTGAACTTATTTTGGACAAAATGGATGAGACAGACATATCTGAAGAGCTGAGACTTGAAATGGATAGAATAAAATTTCTTATAAACCAGGTGCTTTATATAAGTAGAGCTTCAAGTTTCTCAGAGGATTTCCAAGTAAGTGAAATTGACATTGCCAAAATTATTAAAGCTGTAGTGAAAAAAAATGCATCATTTTTTATAGCAAAAAAAATAAATTTAAATCTTGAAGATATAGATTTTAATGTAATAACAGATGGAAAATGGATTTCCTATATCATAGATCAAATCATAAATAATAGCTGTAAGTACATGCATGAAGGTGGGCAAATAGATATATGGGGAGAAGAAAATGAGAAGAGGGCAGCACTTCATATCAGGGACAATGGAATTGGCATAGAAGAAAAGGATATAAGGAGAATATTTGATAAAGGATTTACTGGGGAAAATGGAAGACAATTTGGAAAATCTACAGGAATGGGTTTGTACCTTTCAAAAAAAATAATAGATAAGTTAAATCATCAATTAAAAGTTAAATCTCAAGTAGGCAGTGGCACAGAATCTATTATATGTTTTTACAAACTATCAGATTATTTTAATGTTACATAAATGTAAGGTTAAAAGGGAAAATGTAAGTTAGATTGGATGGAACCATGCAAAATCAGGAGGTAAAATAATACTAAGCTTTTAAAAAGGGGGATTTTTAAATGAGTATAGTTATAGAAACAAAAAATTTAAAAAAAGTGTATGGTTCAAAATCTATGTCATTTACTGCTCTAAGTGGAGTTGACTTACAGGTTGAAGAAGGGGAATTTGTTGGTATAATGGGTCCTTCAGGAGCTGGAAAGACCACTTTGCTTAATATTATTTCTACAATTGATAATGCAACTAGTGGAAATTATTATTTTGAGGGAAAGGATATGTCAAAGGTTAAAGGTAAAGCTCTGGCAGCTTTTAGAAAGAATAAAATAGGTTTTATATTTCAAGATTTTAATCTTTTAGATAATATGTCAGTTCAGGATAATATAGCCCTTCCGCTTGCACTTGGAAAGGTAGAATATGGTGAAATAATAAGGAAGGTCAATGAAACATCGGATTTTTTAGGACTTAAAGATCATCTGGGGAAATATCCCTATCAGCTTTCTGGAGGACAAAAGCAGAGGGTGGCAGCGGCAAGGGCACTTATGACAATGCCCTCTGTAATATTTGCAGATGAACCTACAGGTTCTCTTGATTCAAAGTCTGCTGCAGAACTCCTAGTATGTCTTACAGATATGAATAGAAAATATAGAACAACTATAATAATGGTAACACATGATGCTTTTGCTGCCAGCTACTGCAGAAGAATAATGTTTATAAAAGACGGAAAAATCTATGCAAGACTGGATAAGAACAAGGATAGAAAGGAATTCTTCCATAGGATTATGGATATGGTTTCATCCATGAGTACAGGTGTAGGTTACTATGTACAGAATGACAATGGGGGGGATTATTAATGAATTCTCTCAGCATGGCTTTTAATAATTTCAGAAGAAACATAAAGGTTTATGGGCTTTATGTAATGTCAATGATTTTTTCTGTACTTGTATACTATAATTTTATTGCCTTAAAATATAACCCGGATTTTCAAAAGGCAAAGGAAGTTACACAGTACATTAAAGGAACCTCTATTGCAGTATCATATTTACTTCTTTTATTCATTATATTTTTTGTGTGGTTTTCAAGTTCCTTTTTTTTAAATCAGAGAAAAAGGGAAATTGGGATTTATGCTTTTATGGGTGTTACAAACTCTGAAATTGCTCTTATATATTCTATAGAGTTTATTTTTATAGGAATTACAGCAATTGCACTAGGATTATTCCTTGGAATTATATTTTGCAAGCTGTTCCTTATGATGCTGGCTAAAGTCGCCATAATGAACATGAAAATAGAGTTTTTTATATCCTATAGGGCAATAGCTGAAACCGCTGTTACATTTTTTATAATCTTTTCTATAAATTCAATTTTGGGTTATATAAATATAATAAGGACTAAGCTTATTGATCTTTTAAATGCATCCAAAAGGGAGGAAGCCTATCCAAAAGTAAGTTATATAAAAGGCATATTGTCTTTGGTATGTATAGGTATGGGATATTATTTTGCAAGGAAAGCAGCAGGTGGTGTAGGGAATTTTATGACAAATCTACCTTTGGCTATTATATTTGTGGTAATAGGAACTTACTGGTTATTCGGGGCGGCATGTTCTGTAATAATGGAATTTATGATAAATAAAAAGAAAATACTTTATAGGGGAGTAAATATAGTAAGTATGTCCAATATTGCCTTCAGAATAAAAAATAATTACAGAACCCTGGCGGCAGTGGCCATTTTAGTAGCTGTAACGCTGACTTCCTATGGTACTGTATCATCTCTTAAGTATTTTGTTAAAATAAGAGATTCCATACAGGCTCCCTATGAAATTTCCTATATTTCTGAGGATAATGACAAAGTAAAATCTGAGGTAAGGGATAAATTGAGGGAAAATGGTAAAGATATAATTCTTGATGAAAATATAAAATTTATTATTTTAAAACCACATATAGAAAATCAAAGTGAATTTAGAATGAAAGATTCTGATACCACAGTAGTGAGATATTCTGATTTTGTGAAGATAAGCAGAGATTTAGAAGCAAAAAATTTAAAGAAAATAGAAGAAGAAAAGCTATTAAGAGGAGAAGCTTTTTATGTTGAAACATCTACCGTAGTAATGAGTCTCATAAATTTTGAAAAGGTAAAAGCATATATAGATGGCAGAAGTTATTTTATAAAGAAAACCTATAAGACTCCTTTATTTGGTAATGGTATTCCCACAGGATGTCTTATATTAAATGATGAAGATTATAATCTGCTTAAAAGTAAAAATAAGGAGTATGATTTTACTGGATTGAAAATAAATAATGTAAGTGATATAAAAACAACATCTGAAAAATTAAAATCTATTGCTGAAATCAAAGATACATTGTATGTAACTGTGAGCAAAGATGTCACAAGTTACAGCACATTTGGTATAATTTATTTTCTAGGGGCTTTTTTAGCTCTCGTTTTCATAATAGCTACGGGGAGTATAATATATTTCAAGCTTATAAGTGAAGCTTACATGGACAAAGAAAAATACAGCATTTTAAAGAAAATTGGAATGACTTATAAAGAAATATACAGTGCTTCTGCAAGGCAGATAGGTATTTCATATTTATTTCCTCTTATAGTTGGAATAATTCACAGCTGTGTAGCAATGTCTGTGTTAAGTGATCTTATGAATTATAATATAATAGTGCCTGCAATTTTAAGTATAATAATCTTCATTTTTGTATATAGCATTTATTTTGCTGCAACTACTAAAAAGTATTTAAATATAGTATTATCAGATGGAATCTTGTATACCTAATGGCAAATATAGAATTGAAAGGGGTAATCAATTATGTGGATAGACGAAGCGATATTTTATCAGATATATCCTCTTGGCTTCTGCGGAGCACCAGAAGAAAATGACGGTGAGATTAATTCTCGTATTCTAAAAGTCAATCAGTGGATTAATCATATTCAAAACTTAGGAGCAAATGCGATTTACTTTTCCCCAATATTTCAATCTGACAGACATGGATATGATACTCGGGATTTCCGAAGGATTGACTGCCGGCTTGGCACCAATCAGGATTTTGCTGATGTTTGTTCAAAGCTACACCAGCAAGGTATCCGGGTGGTGATAGATGGTGTATTTAATCATGTAGGGCGTGGTTTCTGGGCCTTTCAGGATGTGCTAGAAAATGGGGAGCAGTCCTGCTGCAAAGATTGGTTCTTTATTAACTTTCATGGTAACAGTCCTTATAATGATGGTTTTGGTTATGATGCCTGGGAAGGACATTATGAACTTGTAAAGCTTAATTTAAGCAATCTGCAGGTGAGAGAGCACATTTTTGAAAGTATTCGCCTGTGGGTGAAGGAGTTTGGAATTGATGGACTGAGGTTGGATGTAGCTTATTGTCTGGACGTGGATTTTTTAAGGGCATTAAGGACATTTTGTGATAGTCTCAAAACTGATTTTTGTCTTATAGGAGAAGTTCTTTTTGGTGATTACAATAGAATTGTAAATGGCGAGATGTGCCACAGCTGTACTAATTACGAATGTTACAAAAGTCTCTATTCAAGCTTCAATGACCTGAACTTGTTTGAGATTAACTATTCACTTAATCGTCAATTTGGAAATGAAGCATGGACACTTTATAAAGGTAAGAATTTGCTCAGTTTTGCAGACAATCACGATGTAACCCGTATTGCCAGCATCCTTAAGGATAAGAGACATTTGCCACTGGTTTACGGACTGCTTTTTGGTATGCCAGGTATACCTTGTATCTATTATGGAAGTGAATGGGGTGTAGATGGAGTAAAAGAAAAGGGTTCAGACAAAGGATTACGTCCTTATTTTGATTTACCTCAAAGCAATGAGCTGACTCATTTTGTTACTAAACTTGCACATATCCGTAAAAAAAGTAAAGCCCTATGCCATGGAGGGTATAGGACAGTTTTGATTACTAATGGACAGTTAATCTTTGAAAGATGTTTTAAAGACGAGCGGGTTGTTATTGCATTAAATGCTCAGGATAGGGATTATTGTGCTCATGTTAATTTAGGAGCATCTAGTGCTGTTGATTTGTTAACAGGCCACAGCGTAGAGTTATGTGGAGATTGCAGTCTTCCACCTTACAGTGTATACTTTTGGTCTGTAAACTAATAATATGAAAGTGTATAGATAGGGGCTTTTGCTCTGTTTCCTGTGATAATATTTCTACAGGTGATTAGGGCATGAAAGCCCTTTCAATATTGGAAGCATTAATATAGTTATTAGAGGAATAGTTAAGGAATAAATTAACAGAAATTATATTGAAATTAACAGAAATTAATTATATTATAATAATAAGTATTAGTTTAGACTAATAATTTTTATAAGGAGGATGCTATGGGGAAACGATTAGATGATAAAAAAGCTTTATGTAAAGAGATTGAAACAGTAAGGGAATTACTTCATAAGAAAATAGAAGAAAACACTGGTGGAGAAGAAATTCAGCAGGTCAGTGAGACTTTGGACAAACTTATAGTTGCCTACTTTACAAAAGTAAAATAACATATTTTCACCTGTGTCCCAGAAAAATAGAAAAACAATCAAATTTTTACTAAATTTGTCTTGTTAAAATAGCATCTTAAATTAATTATTTCATATTTTTAATTAAAACAATAGGTTGATTGGACTAATTGTTAAAAATGTAATTTTAATAGTATATTTTAATAGATTTATAATTTGTAATGTATATTTTTAATAAATTATTAAAATGTACTATTGCCTTTTTAGAAAAGTTATGATATAGTTTAATACAAGTTATTATTCTAAATAATGTTAATTTTCATTTGATAAGAATTAATTGCTGTCAAAATCCTTTCATAGAATAATTCACATAATTTCAAAAGATGAAAAATCATTGTAATAGACTGGAAGATAATGATAGACTTAATTGCATTATTTGTTACCAGAGGTAGTTTTACTAATAAAGAAGAACAATATAGAATATGTGCTAAAGAAGTTACTGAGGAGATAAAATGAATATGTAACAACAAAAGAGCATACCCCTTAGTGTCCGTAAAAACGTCAAGAGATACACTCACAGATAAGTTAGAATCCGTTAAATTCTAACCACATGTAGTATAGCATAAAAGGTAAACAGTGTCAATATCGTTTACACCTTTAAAAAGTATATGAAATGAGGAGTATAAGGAGATGATTAATTAAAAAAATTAATGTTTTAGTTTAAAGGGAAAATATAGACTATGAGAGGATTAGTGAAAATAATTTTTAAAAAATAAGGAGGAAATAATTATGCCATATCATGAATTTGAATGCAGCAAGTGTATTCCTGAAAGAAAACAACATGCTGTTATAAAAGGTCCTGGAGAGAATTTGACAGATGCTCTTCCACTGGGATATCTTAACACAATTCCTGGGACTATTTCCGAACGAGGCTGTGCATACTGTGGAGCAAAACATGTTATAGGTACACCTATGAAAGATGCCATTCATATGAGTCATGGACCTGTGGGATGTACCTATGACACATGGCAAACCAAACGTTATATCAGCAATAACGACAACTTCCAGATTAAATATACTTATGCCACAGATATGAAGGAAAAGCATGTTGTATTTGGTGCTGAAAAACTGCTGAAACAAAATATCATTGAGGCATTTAAAGCATTTCCAGATATTAAACGAATGTGTATTTATCAAACTTGTGCTTCTGCTCTTATCGGGGACGATATCAATGCAGTTGCTCAAAAAGTAATGAAAGAAATGCCCGGTGTAGATATTTTTGTTTGTAATTCTCCAGGGTTTGGAGGACCGAGCCAGTCAGGGGGACATCATAAAATCAATATCGCCTGGATCGACCAGAAGGTAGGAACACTTGAACCAGAAATTAAAAGTGACTACGTTATTAATTATGTGGGAGAGTATAATATTCAGGGTGATGAGGAAGTTATGATGGATTATTTTAAGAGAATGGGTGTTCAGGTTCTTTCTACTTTTACAGGTAATGGGTCTTATGATGATTTAAGGAGTATGCACAGGGCACACCTGAATGTACTTGAATGTGCACGTTCTGCAGAATATATCTGTAATGAACTGAGAAAAAGATACGGCATTCCCCGCCTTGATATCGACGGATTTGGTTTTGGACCACTGTCGGCATCACTTAGAAAGATTGGATTGTTCTTTGGAATTGAAGATAAAGCCCAAGCCATTATCGATGAAGAAATAGCTAGATGGAAGCCGGAACTTGACTGGTATAAGGAACGGCTTAAAGGCAAAAAAGTATGTCTCTGGCCGGGAGGATCAAAACTCTGGCATTGGGCTCACGCAATTCATGAAGAAATGGGAGTAGAAGTGGTGTCTGTGTATTCAAAATTTGGCCATCAGGGAGATTTTGAAAAAGGTATTGCCAGATGTGAAGAAGGTGCACTGGCCATAGATGATCCAAATGAACTTGAAGGACTAGAGGCTATGGAGATGTTGAAACCTGATGTTATTTTTACCGGCAAACGTCCGGGAGAGGTTGCCAAAAAAATACGGGTACCCTATCTGAATGCACATGGATACCACAACGGTCCTTATAAAGGATTTGAAGGATGGGTCAGGTTTGCACGTGATATATATAATGCTATTTATTCACCTATTCACCAGCTTGCCTATTTGGATATTAGCAAAGATGAAGTACCTACAGATGCAGGATTTTTAACACAAAGGATGATTTCTGATGTGAATTTAAGTCAGGAAGTAGTTTCTTCAAGCAATTTGAGAGAGTATACGGGTAAATATGATATTATTCCAGGGTTGTGCAAGAAAACCTACCCAAGCTTTCCACTGAAAAAACAGCTTTCGGCGTTGTAATGGAGGTAATGATTTATGGAAGATGTAATGAAAGATAGGATCGAACAGCTTGTTGATTATATTATGAAGAACTGTCTATGGCAATTTAATTCACGTGCTTGGGACAGAGAAAAACAAAATGAGGGAATACTTACGAAAACCATGCAAATATTGTGTGAGGAACCCGCAGAACATGAAACTCCAGCCGACAAGTGCTACTGGGTGGATGCGGTGTGTCTGGCTGACGCTTTCAAAAGCCGCTACTCCTGGCTGGCTGCTATGGACAAAACAGAAATTAAAATATTGATGAAGGAACTTAAAGATCGTATGGATTTTTTAACTATTACAGGCTCTCTTAATAAAGAACTTACGGTTCCACTCTATTAGAAAGGAATGATATTATGTCTTGTGAAGTGAAAGAAAAAGAACGTGCCGGTATTATCAATCCCATATTTACATGCCAGCCTTGTGGTGCCCAGTATGCCAGCATAGGGATAAAGGATTGTATTGGCATAGTACATGGAGGACAGGGGTGTGTTATGTTTGTCCGCTTACTATTCTCACAACATTTCAAGGAAAGTTTCGAGCTTGCATCTTCTTCCCTGCACGAAGATGCTGCGGTGTTCGGTGCTCTGAGACGTATAGAAGAAGCGGTGGATGTGCTTTTGATGAGATATCCCCATGTAAAAGTTGTACCAATTATCACAACCTGTTCCACAGAAATAATAGGTGATGATATTGATGGTGTTGTTAATAAACTCAATAGGGGACTTTTGAAGAAAAAATTTCCTGGCAGGGAAGTTTATCTTGTTCCAGTTCATACGCCAAGTTTCACTGGAAGTATGGTAAGTGGATATGATATTACGGTAAAAGATTTTGTAAAATATTTTGCTAAAAAAGGTGAACCAAGCGGAAAACTCAACCTGATTACCGGCTGGGTAAATCCTGGAGATGTGACAGCACTGAAACACCTCTTATCAGAAATGCAGGTGGATGCTACTGTTCTTTTCGAAATTGAAAGTTTTGATTCCCCTCTAATGCCGGATGGGAATGCAGTTTCTCATGGTAATACAACAGTTGAGGATCTCACTGGAACAGCCAATGCAATTGGAACCATTGCACTTAACAGGTATGAAGGTGGTCAAGCCGCTCAATACCTAGAAAAGGAATTTGGTGTTCCATCTATTATTGGTCCTACACCTATTGGCATTCGTAACACAGATACTTTTTTGAAGAATTTGAGCAAAATGACGGGAAAGCCAATTCCGAAGTCTCTGGTTCATGAGCGCGGAGTTGCCATCGATGCACTGACAGACTTTACGCATATGTTTCTTGCAGACAAAAAAGTAGCTATTTATGGCAGTGCCGATCTTGTCATAGGTCTTGCACAATTCTGTCTTGATATGGAAATGAAACCTATGCTGCTTCTCCTTGGGGATGATAACAAATCCTATGGAAAAGACCCTCGTATCAAGGAGCTTCAGGAAAATGTGGATTACAATATGGAAATCATAACCAATGCAGATTTATGGGAACTAGAAGACCGTATAAAAAACAAAGGGCTTGAACTTGATCTCATTCTGGGTCACTCCAAGGGCCGTTTTATTTCCATTGATAACAATATTCCTATGGTACGGGTGGGCTTTCCAACTTACGACCGTGCAGGACTTTATCGTTATCCGGTACTGGGGTATGCAGGTGCTATATGGCTTGCTGAAGCCATGGCAAATACCTTGTTCACAGATATGGAGTATAAAAGGAATAAGGAATGGGTACTTAATGTATGGTAAAGTAAATTAGATTCTGCCAAACTTAATTTGTTGTTAGGTTTGGCAGAATCATTAAAATAATAAAGGAGAAGTCGTTATGGAACAAATAAGGTACACACAAAGAATTTGCAGTAATAAGAAAAAAATTGATCACTTTCTAATTGAAAAAAGAGCAGGTACATTAAGTATGTGTGACAAAAAAGGCAAACCCTATGCCGTACCTGTAAATTATATCTACCACAATGATAAAATTTATATACATGGTATGGGCAGCGGTAAAAAAAATGATATTCTTCAACAAAATCCAGAGGTCTGTTTTATGGTTTTTGAAGAGTTTGGAACTGTCACTGATTCTATACCCTGTAAATGTGATACTTCTTATTTTAGTGTGGTTATTTTCGGCAAAATGGTTTTAGTACAGGATTTAGAGGAAAAAGCTCAGGTACTTACGCAGTTTTTAGAAAAATTTGTACCTGGCCTTTTTAAAAATTCTCTTTCTACGGAATTTGTGGATAAATACCGTTCTTCACTAGATAATAATGCTGCAGCTGTTTACTGTATCTATCCCGAGGATCTTACTGCCAAGGAAAATCCGGTTGATATGGAGAATATGTTCAGCTACAATAAGAGTATAGATAAAAGTTAACTATATATTTTTGGGGAATAGAAGGGATAAAAAATGCTTGGTATTACTAAATTGTTATGTGGATCTGAAAACTTTGGAGACAGACTGCGCTATGCTCCCGGTGCAGGTCATGAAAAGAGTGGTGCATCTAAAGGGAATGGTCCGGTAGTTGTATGGAATTGTACTAATACTTGCAATCTAAAGTGCAAGCACTGTTATGCGGATTCCAAAAATAGAAAATTTGAAGGAGAACTGGATTCAAGGGAGGCAAAATATTTAATAGATGATCTGGCAAAATTAAAAGTTCCGGTACTTCTTATTTCTGGTGGAGAACCACTTATGAGGGATGACTTATTTGAATTGATAAGCTATGCTAAAAATTATAATATTAGAAGTACACTTTCAACTAATGGAACATTGATAGATAAAAAAACAGCTGAAGATTTAAAACGAAATGGTGTAAGCTATGTAGGAATCAGCCTGGATGGAATAGGAATAAGGCACGATGAGTTCAGAGGTGTAAGTGGAAGTTTTAATAAGTCTTTAGAGGGAATTAGAAATTGTATGGAAATAGGTCAAAAAGTCGGACTTAGGTTTACAATAAACAGAAATAATTACAACCAGTTAGAAGATATTTTCTATTTAATAAAAGAAGAGAAAATACCAAGGGCATGTTTTTACCATTTGGCTTATTCTGGAAGGGGGAATGCCATGGCTCAGGAGGACATTACTTTTGAACAAAAAAGACAAGCTCTTGATCTTATAATGAATATGGCGGTGAAGCTTGGAAAAAATGTTGAGATTCTGACTGTGGGTAACCATGCGGATGCAGTTTATTTATACCTTCAAGTTAAGAAAAAATATCCCCATTTAACAGATAAGGTCTGGAATTTAATACAGACAAATGGTGGCAATAGATCGGGAATGGCTCTTGCAAATATTGATTTTAAAGGACATGTGCATGCAGATCAATTCACCCAACATCATAGTTTCGGCAGCATAAGAGAAAGAGAATTTAGTGATATATGGGAAAATCCTTCTAATTCCCTAGCTGTTGGTCTGAGAGATAGAAAGTCCTTATTAAAAGGAAGGTGCGGCAGATGTAAATGGCTGAGTATCTGTAATGGAAACCTCAGGGTAAGGGCAGAAGCGGTAACAGGAGACTTTTGGGCCTCTGATCCATCCTGCTATTTAACCGATAAAGAAATAGGGATTTTTAGTATGGTGAAATAAGGGGAGGTACAGCTTTGATAATATCTTGGAATACCACAAATAAATGCAATATGAGTTGTAAACATTGTTATAGAGATGCCGGGTCAGAGGTTAAAGGAGAACTAAATACAGTAGAAGCTAAAAAATTAATTGAAGATATAGCAAAATCCGGATTTAAAATTATGATATTTTCCGGAGGAGAACCTTTGATGCGTAGGGATATTTTTGAACTGATAAAACATGCGGTAAAGTGTAAGCTGCGGCCTGTACTGGGAAGTAACGGCACTTTAATTACCATGGAAACAGCAAAAAAACTTAAAGCTGCAGGCGCTATGGGCATAGGTATTAGCTTGGACAGCTTAAATAGTAATAAACATAACCAATTCAGAGGTCTAGATACAGGTTGGCAGGACACCATAAAGGGAATGGGAAACTGCAGAGAAGTAGGGTTAGCTTTTCAAGTACATACCACAGTTATGGAATGGAACTTGAAAGAAATACTGGATATAACAGATTTTGCTGTTAAAATAGGGGCCACTGCCCATCATATTTTCTTTATAGTACCTACAGGCCGTGCAAAAAATATTCAACACGAATTTTTAAATGCCCATCAGCATGAAGAACTTTTAACAAACATAGTTAATAAACAAAAAGAAGTATCTATAGAAGTAAAACCTACCTGTGCGCCACAATTTATGAGAATTGCAAAACAAAAGGGAGTTTCATATAGATTTTCAAAAGGATGTATAGCGGGAATAAGTTACTGCATTATTAATGCTAAAGGTGATGTACAGCCTTGTGCATATTTAGATATGTGCCTAGACAATGTGAGAAATAAATCTTTTTATGAAATATGGAAAAATAATAGTGTACTAACGGAACTGCGCACACTGGATTACAAAGGGAAATGCGGTATTTGTACATATAAGAATTTGTGCGGCGGCTGCCGTGCCAGGGCTGCATTTTATAACAATGGTGATTATATGGCAGAAGAAAGTTTATGTATCTATGATGGGAGAGGTTAGTCATGGAACAAAAGGTTATGGATTTACTAAATATTATACAAAATGACTTTCCTGTAGAATCAAGACCTTTCTTAACTCTGGCAAATAAATTAGACATGACTGAAGAAGAGGTTATAGAACTTGTAAAAGGTTTTAAGGAATCAGGTTATATTCGCAGATTAGGAGGGGTCTTTGATTCAAGTAAATTAGGTTATACAAGTACCTTGTGTGCAATGGAAGTTCCAAAAGACAGAATTGAAGAAGTGGCAGCTATAATAAATAATTATAGCGGTGTCACTCATAATTATTTAAGAATACATAAATATAACATGTGGTTTACATTAACAGCACCCTCCAGCCAAAGCATTGAAGATACCATTGAAGAAATAAAAAACAGCACAACAATTAATGATATAATGATTTTAACTTCCTTAAATACTTTTAAAATAAAAGTAAATTTCAACGTAAAAGGAGTATAGGTGTATGGATTTGCTAGATAAGGCTATTATCCTTAAGCTTCAAGAGGATCTGCCCTTAGTTCTCCAGCCCTATAAGCATATTGCAGATGAATTGGGGATTTGCGAGGAAGAATTATTAAGTAGATTGAAAGAATTAAATAATAAAAAAGTATTACGGAGAATAGGCGCTATATTATATCACCGGACTGCTGGATTTAAAGCCAATGCTATGGTTGTGTGGAATATTCCAGAGTGTAGAATTAAAGAAGTAACAGATATAATGATTTCTTTTTCAGAAGTAAGCCATTGTTATCGGCGCGAAGTTTTATCAAATTGGAATTATAATATTTATACTATGGTACATTCCAAAACTTTTGAACAATGTGACAATATTATTTCACAGATTTCAGCTTGTGTAAACATAGATAAATATGAAGTCCTATACAGCACTAGAGAATTAAAAAAAAGCAGTATGAAATATTTTTATTAATAATAAAGTGATCCATTTTTTTATTTCATCATGTGAAACTAAGATATCTAATATGCAAATAAGTTTTCTGAATAAAAATAATTGAAACACTAAAAACTAAATAGTAAATAAACCTATAGACTGGCTGATTATTTTTTTCGAGATGTCTAAAGTGTTTAATTGCAATAATGTAATTATTGTTATAAAATTGTAATTAACAAATTTATGTAGAGAGAGGTTTTGTTATGATGGAGATAAGAAAAGGTACAAATAAATTTTATATAGGATATGAAGAAAAAGAACCTTTGGCTGAAATATTGCTGGATGATTTTAATAAAGATGCAATAACAGTTACCCATACTTATGTGTCAGAAAAATTAAAAGGTCAAGGGGCAGCTAAAAAGTTAGTTAAGAGAGTTGTTGATTTTGCAAGGGAAGAGAATAAAAAGGTTATACCAGTATGTGAATTTGCAAAAAAAGAATTTGCGAAAAATAAGGAATATGAAAATGTATTGGATAATTCCGTGAGCATTTAGATAGCTGACGGGTAGAAAATTTTGTGTAAAGTTAATAAAAATTAGCCTGAACGCACCTGGACTTTATGTAGGTAAAGTCTAGGTGCGTCATTTTTATCCCAGTGGGGTAATTAGCTACAATCCCATTCATTGAGTATTTTTTAAGTTAATAATGCTTATATATTTGAATATTTTTCAAGAAAAATTTGTTTTCACTGAATGTTCCTTTTTCTAAGTCACCTAAAGTATCCTGAAATTGATATATGATAGCATCAATTTCATCTATTTTATTTAATAATTGAGCTTCCAAAATCATTGGTTTTCTGGGGGAACCGTTTTCTTCTGAGCCATGGTGGGAGATAAGCATATGTTTCAAAACTAGTTCATCCTCCATGGCAATATTTAATTCCCGGGCTGCATCGTGGAGCATAATTACTCCTTGTACTATATGACCCAGTAATTTGCCTTCCGTAGAATAATCTTCTACTACGCCGTATGTATTAGAACTTAGTTCATTCAATTTACCTATATCATGGAGTATAATGCCTGAGATGAAAAGTTCCTTATTTATTTCATATTCATATATGTCTGCCAGGGCTAGGCCGCTTTTATACATCCTGTAGATATGATACAAAAGACCTCCTTGTATGGCGTGATGTACAACTTTTGCAGCAGGATAGTATAGAAGTTTGTCTTTATTGTCCTCTAAAAGTTTTACAACCACTTTTTTAAAGTTTTCATTTTTAAAATGAGATACTTCTGTTACAAGTTCATTATATATGTCTATAGGTTTTACAGGAGAAGTTTTTACAAAATCCTCTATACTTACAGTATCATCTTTGGTAGTCAATCTGCATTGTGACACAGTAAGTTGCAAAGCACTCCTGTAAGTTTTAGGAATGGCTCTTATTTTTATAAGGCTGCCAGAGGAAATAGGAGAAATATCTGCAATACTTTTGTCCCACATAATCCCTTTAATGGAATCTTTCCCATCAGTAAAAGTAAATTTAATGTAGGGTGAATTGTTAGAAGTAACGCCCTCTTCTATTTCATTTACCATAAGAAAAATATCATTAGGTTTATTATGAATTAAGTCCTTAATTTTCATTTAATGTACCCTTCTTTCATTTAATTTTATATGATTAAGGATTATAATGATATCAAGTATTATATATATTTAATATTATACCCTAAGTTGAATTTTCTATTTTTTCTATATTAATTATACTATAATATAATAATGTATTTGAACTTATTGTGCATGAATAACATAAATTAAGGAAAGGTAGTACATAAAATGATGTTTGCAATTCAATTGTTAATTAAAACCTGTATAGAAACTGCATATCTCATAGGAATAATAATTTTAGTTGGATTACTTCTGGGAATATTAAGAAATAATTCTATAAAAAATTTCCAGAGGAGCTTTGGGAGTAAGGCGTTAATGGTAACAGGATGTATTGGAGTCCCAATACATGAATTGAGTCATGCTATTTTTGCTTTATTATTTAGACATAAGATAAGTAAAATAAAATTGCTGCAAAAACCAGATGTGAATGGGGTAATGGGGTATGTACAACACAGCTATAGTAAGGGCAGCATTTACCAGCAGATAGGAAATTTTTTCATAGGCATAGCACCTATATTTGGAGGGATCTTTTCAATTGTTATGCTGATGAGAGTTATAATACCACAGGCTTATGAAAAGTTTATTGGTATATTAATAAGAAGTTTGCATACGGCAGTACTTAATAAAAATACAGTAGAGACAATATTGAATTCTTATGCAGGGTTGATAAAAATTATTTTTTCAGTAAAAAATTTTGAAAACATATATTTTTACATATTTTTATTTATAGCTATATGCATATCGTCTCATATCTCACTAAGTTCTGCTGATATAGAGGGAGCTTCTAGAGGATTGTTATCTATATTTTTAATATTGCTTGGATTTAATGCTTTGAATTTATCAAAATATTTCATGTCTTTTAATTTAATAAAGTATAATATCATGATAACAGGATTTTTAGGTATAGCTGTAATACTTTCTGTAATAACATATCTAATAAGCTTAATTTTAGTTAGTATAAGGAGATAATATGGATAAGCATGAAAAGGAAAAAAATGATTTTGTTTTGGACATAGATAAAGATAATGATATAGATAAATATATAGTTGATGGTGGCATAGAAAATTATATAGCTAATAATGATATAGAAAATAAAAAAGGCAATTTGCCAGTAAAATCAGAAGGAAAAAAGAATAAAAAAGGAATAAAAAAGGAATTTTGGGTATACTCGGAGTTATTATGGCAGTACTTATAAAATTTAAGACTGTGCTCATACTTATTTTGACAAAGTTTAAGTTTTTATTAATACTCTTAAAGGTAAGTAAATTTGCTTCAACTTTAATATCCATGTTATTAATGATTTTAGTGTATGCAAAAATTTATGGTTGGGCATTTGGCATTGGTTTTGTAATATTATTGTTGGTTCATGAAATGGGACATTATTTAAGTGCTAAAGTTGTTAAACTAGATGTAACACTTTCTCTGTTCATCCCGTTTGTGGGGGCTTTAATAAATATGAAGGAAAAACCTAAAGATGCAGTAATGGAAGCTGAGGTAGCAATAGGAGGACCTTTAATTGGCAGCCTGGGAGCATTAATTTGTTTTGCATTATATTTTTTACTTAAGGAAAATTTTTTTATGGCTCTGGCTTATACAGGATTTATATTGAACTTGTTTAACCTTATACCTTTGCATCCTCTTGATGGGGGTAGAATTGTATCGGCAATATCTCCTAAGTTATGGTTCATAGGAATACCTATTACTGTAATTGCTCTATTTGAATTTTTTAATCCTATAATTTTACTGCTGCTTATACTTGGAATTTTTCAAGTTGTTGAGCAACATAAAAATCCTAATAAAGCTTATTATGAAGTAGAGCCATCTAAAAGATTAGTATTTGCACTGATGTATTTTGGATTAATTTTATTTCTTGGAATGGGAATAGCATATGTTCATGGTGTTCATCAAAACATGATTGTTAAGTAAATATTTATTATAATAAGTTATAAAAAGCCCCATTCCTATAGATGGGGCAAGTTTTGCCAGAGGTGATTTATATATTTTAAGATACTACTTTTTCTAAATATTTTTCTTTGTGAGTATTACTTGTGAAAAGGTTATATAAATACACAGCTAAAAGTAGGATTATAAATATGTTAGAAAATCTATACATAAAAGCATAACTTTTATGTTGGGCAATAAAGCTTAGAAGAATGGCACCTAATGTATAAGATAAATCCATGGAGGATAAAAAGGTTCCGTTAGCTGCTCCTTTCCGATTGTGTGGAGAACGATTTACTGTCCAGGCCTGCAGGGAAGGTTGTACAGCACCATATCCAAGTCCGTAAAATAGAGAAGATACTATAAGTGATGGGACTGAATTTGCATAGGATAATAATATAAGACCTATAATAAGAGAAATGGAACCTGGAATTATTATTACAGTATGTCCTTTTTTATCGAATACTTTTCCTACCAAAGGTCGTGTTACTAAAATCATTGCAACAAATCCAATAAAATAAATCCATATAGAAGATATGTTCAATTCTCTACCATATAACATTATATAGCTCATAATTCCGCATAATGTAATCACTAGAAGAAAACACAATAAAGAGGGCAGGGCAGCTTTTTTTTCAAAAGAGTCTGTCAGTGAAAAAATTTTCTTTGATTTAGATTCTGGAGCAATTTTTTTAGGTATTTTAACTTGACTGAGAAATATCATGCCAGTGGCTACTAAGGCTATGGATATAAAGGCAATATTTTTAAAACTATATAAATTCATTAGCACTATTGCAACTATGGGGGATAAAGCCATAGATATTATCATGGAAAGTGAATAATAGCCCATGCCTTCACCACGTTTTTCTTTAGGTATAATGTTAGAAAAAATTGCAGCGGTACCTGTAGAAGCAAGACCCCATCCTATTCCTTGTATAATGCGGACAAATATTATTGCATTTACAGGAAGCCAAACATAAGACAGTGTAGTCACACTGAGTATTATAGCACCTAATAAAAGTAAAGGTTTGATTTCAATTTTGTCCATTATACTGCCTGAAATTAGTCTAATGAGTAAGGAAGTTATTGAGAAAGTACTTACCACAAGACTTGCTTCAAAATTACTTCCTCCACAGACCTTGGCATATGCAGGTAAAGTGGGTACAAGCATATAGAAACCTAAATATATAAATAAATTTGAAAATAACATTAGTACATAACTTTTACTCCATAGCTTTATGGATGTTGATTGAACTTTAACTTCCAAAAAAATTCCTCCTTATTATTGTAGATTGATTATATTTTTATTAATTTGCAAGAGAACTTCACTGTATATTTCTAAATTCTCATAGGATATATCCTTAAGTATGTCTTTAAATATTTCCTCCAAAAATGGGGCAACTTTTTTGCAAATATTTAAACCATCTTCTGTTATATGTATTACAAAGGAACGCCTGTCTTCTTTACAGGAATGTCTTTCAATAAATTTTTTCCTTTCCAGTATATCAAGTATTCTAGTTAATGTAGGCTGATCCTTATCTGAAATTTCTGCTAAAAGCTTTTGGTTTATTTTATTTTTTTTTGATAAATTCATGAGTACTGCCCATTGCTCAGTTGTAAGATGAAATTTTTTTAATTTGCTGTTAATATAATGCATTAATTTTTTAGTAGTTTTGTTTGTTAACATTCCAATATCCTGATCATAAGATTGAAACATATTATCTACCTCCATTTGAACCTTATTAATAGTATTCTTAGCGTCTTTAGCATTTAGAATACGTTACCCTTTAGGGAAAGAACTTATCCAGGTGCACAGCACCTCTTATCCTACAACTTTGAGAAAGATGGAGTATTAGCTAATTGCCGTGTTTGAATAAATTTAGTATACAAATAATTTGTATAACAATTAATTATAAACACTTTCTTATGTATATTTCAATAGTTATATTTAAATTACTGCAGGTGTTAATGTTGTAGAAACTAAAACAATTGAATAATATTAGATTATTAATATTTAAGAATGAAAATTATTATCCTCTAATTTTACAGTGAATTTTATCAATTAATTAAAAAATAGGCTAAATTGGAATTAGGTTTATCTATATATTTATGACTTTTGTTTGCAACTATCATATTTTTTAGCAACAATGGAATATTTTATATGGAAGTGCTATAATAATATTAACCCCTAACAAGGATGTAAAAATCCTCCTAAAAAGATATAAACATGTTAGGGGCTTTTTTTTGAGCTTTTACTATAAAAAATCAATTAATTACATTATTATACAGAGGGTTTTATACTTTTTTGTAGAATAATTACCATAATGGATATTAAAGTTATAATTTTTATAGTGAGGTGGCTTATGATTAATATATTGGTATTAGAAGATGACCCAATTCAAAGAAAAATTTTAGTTGAAATAATACAAAAAATAGACAAGCACTTCATTGTTTATGAAGCAGATAACGAAAAAGAGGGACTAGAAATTGCAGATAAAAAAGAAATCTCCTTATTTTATGTAGATATAAGTTTGAAAAATTCCTCGGGATTGGATTTTGCAAAAAAAATCAGGAAGATAAATAAGTATAGATTAACATGGATTGTATTTATAACTACTTATGTAAAACACATGTTAGAAGCATTCAAAGAAATCCATTGTTATGATTATATTATGAAACCTTATGAAAAAGAAAAGGTAAATGAAGTTACATTAACCCTTTTGGCAAATAATAAACCAGCAGATACACAATTAATTGTTGAAAAAAAATATATAGTATTTAATATAAGAGGAATTCTTCTTAAGCTTTGTGTTGATGACATTATTTTTATTGAAGTATATTTGAGAACTTTTATTATACACGCTAAAACTGGAAAATACGAAGCAAAAAATACTTCCTTAAGGAAAATAAAAGAACAGATGAAGTATTTCAATTTTATTCAAGTGCATAAATCCTATATTGTCAACTTAAAATTAGTAAAATTCATTGATAAAACTACATATCCATGGAACATACAATTTGAAAACTATAAAGAACATGTACCTATGGGAAATAAATTCAAAGGTGATGTACTCAAGGAATTTAAAGATAATTCTGGAGGTATAATGTGAACAATTATGAGCTTTTTTTTAGCACTTTTACAGAATTAGTTAGTACTCTTATATTGTTCAATACTTTTAATAAGCAGTGTAAAAATAAGCTTATAAAAAGTTTTGTTATTATTGTATTAACAAGTATAGTTGTAGTGCTCACTAATCCTTTTTCAGCATGGCTAGCAATGTTTATTAATTTTCTTTCACTGTTCTTTATGCTTATGTTCTTTTATAAAAAGAATATAAAAGAATTGTTAATGGAAGTTATCTTTATAATGGTATTTATTATGCTAATAGAATTACTTATGGATAATGCTGTAATCATATTTAATATGTCTGAAATATTCAATAATGAATTCTTTGATTACACTTTAACTAATATAATAATGATACTTTTATGCAGCTGTATTTATTTTTGGATGCCCCATAAAGTGATTCTTAATATGTATAAAAGAATGGATAAACTCTATTTTTTATTAGTAAATCTGATTATCTATAGCATTATAGCAAAGATAATTTGGGAAAATAACAAATATATTATATTACAAAATGCATTTGTTTTTATTATAGTACCAGTTGTATTGTGCGTTTTAAACTTAATATTTATTATTTATAATGAAAATATTATAGAACATAAAAGAGCACTTGAAACCTATAATAAATATAATCCTATAATCTTAAACTTAATAGATGAAATAAGAAGACGACAGCATGATTTTAAAAATCATTTCACAACTATATATGGAATAGTATTAACTTATGATGAAAAAGAGTTAAGATATGAACTGAAAAATTATTTGGAATCCCTGCAGAACTCTCTTTCAGACACTGAAGAATATATATATATGGGCAGCAAAGTTTTTGCTGCAATAATTTATGTAAAAGTTAGAGAAGCAAAACAAAAAAATATTAATTTTTCTTTTAACGTTGAAGATAATACCATAAAATTTCCATTAAGAGGATATGAACTGTCAGAAGTGTTAAATAATTTGATTGACAATGCCTTTCACGCTGTAATGGATATGGAATCAGGTAAGAAAAATGTATATTTAAAAATAGCACAAAATGAGAAGGAAAAGTATATAGAGGTAGTCAATACCAAACCTGAAATGTTTGAAAAAGTTATTCCAAATATTTTTCACAAGGGTTTTACTACTAAAAAAGAAGATGGACATGGATATGGATTATACAATGTAAAAAAGATAGTGCAGAAGTATAAAGGTAAGATTGAAGTTTTAATAGAAGATGAAAATGTGATTTTTAGGATAACGTTTTATTCCATATGAATTTTTATTTAGGGATTATTTGAAATATTTACGGTACTATAATTTGTAAAGAATGTAAATACAAAAAGCATGAAATGGTGTTTTTTAAGCATGAAAAATTATTAAAAGGTAGTAATATGTTTTTCGTGCATGAAATAGGCTGTTTCGTGCTTTTTGTATTGAATATGAAATATATATCCATATAATCTTAAGTATGGCAGTCATCTTATATAGTAATAAAATCATGTAAATTTTTTAGATTGCTAATACTGAATCTGTTAAGTTGATTTATGGCAAATAGGGCATCTAGGATATCCTTTAGAAATTTTAGATGATTTCTCTAAGATAAATTGTCGCTTATAATGCTTACATTGATATTTTTGAAATCTATAGTTGTCTCTACCAAATTTATAAACATCATTTGAAAAACAACGAGGACAAATAATATTTTCAAAAATATTTATAATTATTCATATCAATCACTCCTTTTAAGGAGATATAGTTTATCTTTTACTTATAGTATAACTTCTAAATGAGGCGGTTGTATGACAATATTAACTTAACAAAATCAAAAATATATTAGGGGGTAACAAAATGAAAAGAAATTATTTGCGTTTTTCTGTTGTGTAATGCTATTAACAACTTCTCTTACTTGCTTTTCTCCGAAATCAGTTGCGGCTTCTGCTGCAAACAATCAACAAGTTGGACCAAGCCCAATGATTTCTACTTGGCTTTATCAGTATAACACGCCAATAGTAGGCACTAGGTCACAATACAATACCTATATATCGTCTACTAATAGGAGTTATGTTTTACAAAGTTTTGTTTTATCTATTGGCCTCACTGGTTTAACTAATTATCTAGTAGAGAAAGTTCCTGTTAGTCCCTTAGCAAAAAGCATAGCTACAGCGATTTTTTCAACTATTCAAAACAATAAAGCACTAAACACTCCTACTCTTTATGCAAATGAAACTAGATGGGGTATGGATGGGAGCCCTAATACAAACTACCAAGTTATTCAAAAATGGTATTCTGATTCAGCACATACTAAATATGTTTGTACTACAATCTATTATTGTTCTTTTGTTTAAAAGTACAAGTGTGCTAAGATAGATAAATTTAAACGTGTAAAATACAGATTAAAAGTTGGACCACATTATATCTTTATAAACTTTCATTAATAGTGGTTCAATTTTTCAATTTGTACTGTAATAGTTGCAAGTTGATAGATGAAATTGTAAAATATTCAATAGTATAGTTTAATCTGATAAGGCCTCATAGAAATAATTAAACCTGTTCTATTTGTTATTTCTATGAAATAATAAATTTGTAAGGGGGATAAGCTTGGATAAAGTAAATAAAGATGATCTTATTAAATCGTTAAAAATGTTTTGTACTACATTCATATTCGTTGTATTAATCTATATAATTACAACAAAATTTTTATATGGTAAGGAAAAAATTACTTTAGATAGGGTTTCACTTTGTGCATTTTCTATTTCTCTTGGTTCTAGTGTTGGATACTTTAAAAGGTATAAAAAATATAGTACAAAAATTATGTTTAAAGAAATATCCAATGAGAATATAGTAGTTGAATTACAAGAAATTATGAAAAATATGCACTGGTCTATTCAAAATATAAATAGTAACCATATGGTTTTTAAATCCTCTCCCTTAAGAACATTTTTAACGGAATATTTAATAATGAATATCAATGATAGTACTGTAGAATTAACAGGTCCACAGTACTATGTAGAAAAGATACTTGAAAGATTACAAAAATAAATGAATGATTGAAGTTGCAATATTTAATATTGCTGCTTTTGCTATATTAAGTGGGTTATTGTTAGAATCTTTGAATATTCCAAGGATATTTTCTTGATGTTATTCCTTGTTCTTTTTTATTGAATTCATCTATTAGTTATGACAGGAAAACCATTTAATATGGCATTCATAGTGTTTTTGACTATAGAGCATTGGGTTTTTTATGTTATACAAACCCTTAAGTACAGAAAATAGTTGTTTCATTTTTATTTTATGTTTATATAAATTATTACCTATTGGAGATTCACGAAATGAAGCATTCTTATATCTAAGCTCATCGGTAAATGACTCAACGCTTTTGGCTGTCAATATTTAATGTTATAATCATAACTGAAGTCATCCTCCACTGATATCTCTCTGGTTTTCCACGAAAACATTATATTATAAAGTGGTAACTTGTTCTATTTTATAATTATTGTTATTCAACAAGTTAATAAATAATGGTCAAGGGGAATATTCATGAAATTTATTAATTTATATAATTTAAAAATTTTTATCAAAAAGCTTTATAAGATATTTATAGTAATGTTAGCGTTGTTTATAGTTTCAGCATTTCTAGCCCAATTATTTTTAAATTACCACACTCATTACATTACAAATTCAAAAGAGTTATCATTTGATGTAAAAAATACAGAAACTCCGTTGAAAGATTTTCTAATCATTCTTCTAAATAATTTAAAGGTTAGTGTTGTAGCAGTTATTATTGGATTAATTCCAGTTCTATATTTACCTGCATTGGTACCAATTTATAATGGATTTATAACTGGTGTGCTAATTGCAATACTTGAAATAAACAGCAAAAATGTATTGTTGTTTATATTATTAGGAATTATTCCACATGGAGTATTTGAAATGTTTGCACTATTATATGCTTCTAGTATGGGAATTTATATCACAAAAAATGTTTCTATATTTAGGAAAAATAACAATAAAAAAAATATATCACTTAAAGTAAATATTCCTAAAACACAAAATATTGATTATAATAATATGTCTATAAATATATATTCTTCGGAATCTAATCCTCACAAATATGATTATAATGTGTACTTAAAAGATATTATCCCTGAAATCATACAATCATATGTACTTATTATAATACCTTTATTAGTTGCTGCTGCATTAATAGAGACTTTTATAACACCTGAATTGTTACGTTTGATAAAATAATTTATTATCTTTGTTTTAACTAAGAATTATGTTAAAATAGAAAAACCTTTTTAGTTTTATCTGCAACTTTTTCTTTAGAACGAAAATAAATGTCTGAGAATAGGAAACACATAGTTGCAGATAGAATTCTCAATGAAGCTGCCTATATATGCATGTCACTTAATGTAAAAGGCCGTAAAGATATACTTGGTATATGGATTGGTGAGGCTGAAGGTGCAAAATATTGGCTCTCTGTATGCGATGACCTTAAAAACAGGGAAGTTAAAGACATACTAATAGCATGTATGGATAGACTGAAAAGACTTCCAGTAGCTAGGAGAACCTATCCACTTATTTTAATTTTTCATGAATATCTCAATCATATTATCACATATTTTTAATCCATTTATCTAATTCATCTAAATCATCCTCTGTAATATCATTGAAATTATCAATAGTAATGCTGCAATAAGCTTTTCCAACGTTTCTCATCTTCAAGTTTTACTAAATCTTTTCAAAAAATTTAGTATTAAAGTAGTATGGTAAGTAAATCTATTTAAGTAGACTTTTAGGTGGCTTTGGTTCACCATGAAGAAAAAGGGAACCTGAATAGGTAATAATGTTAGCAAAACTTAATAGCATTAGTGTACATAGAGAAATTATAAAGTTCGTTTTTTTATTTTTCATTAGAATCTCTTCCTTTCCTAAAAATTAATAGTTGAATTGATTGCAAAAATATAGTAAAAATCCCGCATTTAAACATAGTTCTGTCTTCAATAAAAAAAAACAGAACGTAAATCCAGATTATGGTGGATATTACGGAAATAAATTTTAAATGCCGCTTTCTTTTTATACTTATGATAGGCCTATTTTTACTTGGTAGAGGTGAGTATATTATATTTAAAATAATGCTAGCTGCTGAAATTATATAATAATTCATTCTAGACAAGTTTGGAATCCAAAATATAAAAATGCAGGTGCAAAGAAAGAATAATGTAGAAAACAGTATACATTTTATAGAATTTTCAGCGTGAAATCCTCCGGCAAAAATACGTATAGACAATAAAATTAATAAAGAAAATGTAAAATAGTTTATTGTTCCAAGTGAAGCAAAAAGAAAAAATAAAAAAAATAATTTGAAAGTTTCGCCTAAAATAATAATAATTGCATAGTTTATTTTTTCTATATTATCTAAACTTAAATCATATGTATTTTTTTTACATATATATTGAGTTAATAAAGCTGATAATTTAGATATCATGTCAAATTCCTACCGTTTCACATAAATTTCACATAATTCATTCTACTAAATTTTATAAAAAGTGTAAATACAAAAAGCATAAAACAGTGTTTTTTTAGCATGAAAAGTTGTTAATGTTTATTAGTGTATTTTTCATGCTTTGAATAAGATATTTCATGCTTTTGTATTGAATGTTAAATCCTTCTGTGTATAATCTTAAGTGAAACAATCATCTTATGTATAGTTATAAAGCTATACATACAAATTTTCTAGATTGATAAGATTTATACTAGGGGGATAAAAAATGTTAAAAGAAAGGTTAAAAGAAATAGATATTTTAAGAGCCATTGCTTTTATTTTTGTAATAGAACAGCATACTTTAGGGGGAGCTTTTGGCACAACTGCTAAAAATAATTTTAGTTATTACTGTGTAATCAAATTTTTTTATACTATTGCCCAATCAGCTGTTCCAATTTTTCTATGTATTAGTGGAATATCACTTTTTTATGTATATTCAAGGAAGTTTGATTTAAAAAAATACTATAGTAAAAGATTAATATATGTATATGTACCATATGTAATTTGGTCAATAATATATGGGTTATAAAGATAATTTTAACTACATATTTATGCAAATACTAACTGGAGATTCAGAATATCATTTGTGGTATATGGGGATGATATTAAGGCTATTTATATACTTTCCTATAATACTTTGGTTAGCTAAAAAAATACGTAAACAAAATCCATTTTTAAGGGTATTAATTTTTATTGTATTTATGTTGTCCTTTTATAAAATTTTAAAATATAACTATTTAATCACAACTACTGTTATAAATTTTATATTTGATACTCCTACAAGACTACAAAAAAGGCTTATAAATATTACTCCTCTAATTTGGGGTGGTTATTTTATAATTGGAATATATATAGCTTCAAATTATGAAAAATTTAGATACTTAGTATTAAAATTAAAAGTTTTAATACTAACTATATTTTTATCATTATTTACATATGAATATTTATTATCCATTGATATTATCAATAATACAGACATAGATAATAATTTAAAAGTATTAATATCATTATCATATTGCGTTTTTACAATTCTATTTTTATATATTATTTCTGTTACTTTATCTGGTAAAATTAAAATCTACAATGTATTTAATTTTATTAGTAAGTATTCTTACACAGCGTATATGTGCCAAATTATAGTAATGAATTATACTTATAATATTTTAATTTTAAATTTTCATATAAATGATTTTATGATATCGCATTTAATTCTTTGGTTATTGGTATCTTTCCTAGCTCCTCTTTTAATTAAATTAATTAACTATATTCCATATACTGGTTTTATAACTGGAATTAAGATAGAAAGATATACCTCATTGGAACGTGAGCTACAAGAAATATAAAAATATTGTCCAAGTATTGGCGTGAATAAGTGTATTATGTAGTATATGATATTATATGAGGGGAAGTTTTAAATAAATATAGGCAGATTTAAAAATGATAACAGCACATACATATGGCAGTGTTGGGATAAAAAAAAGAAGGAAAAGTTGGATTCCTTCTTTTTTTATTTTTTAGACTTTTGTTCTTTTATAAAAAGAAATCAAAAATTATTATAAGTGGTATTGAAGCTATGAAAAGATATATTTGGGAATGGGATTAGAGTGCAAAGAGTCTGCGATAAAATTCGACAATACATATATTTTTTAACATAATCTTAAATAGAAATAAAAGATCAACAGGTATAATACATAAAATGCTCGGATTGTGAAATCTCAATTTTTTACTACAGTTATATATTAAAAAAGTGCAAATGTAATAGCTTGATATTTTGTAATGTATAAAAGTAATTAAAAATTAAGGGGGTATAATGGTTATGTTAAGAAAATTAAGTTTAAAGGCAAAAATTAGTATGATAATTGGAATGTTATTGATAGTAACATTTACAGGAACTTTTTCTATAGTGCTAATAAGGCTATATAACAGTAGTATATCTCAAGCAGAGACTCTTGCAGGAGAAGCGTCAAGAGCATATGCAGCTGAAATTGAAGGACGTCTTGGAGTTATTGAGACAATAGCTAATACACTGAATGATGCAATAAATAATCAAATGAGGGCTGGACTTAGAGATAGGAATAATATTATTGAGATGGAAAAAGACGAATTGAATATGTATCCTGACATCTATGGAATAACAGCAGCTTTTGAACCTAATGCTTTTGATGGCAAGGATTCTCTTTATGCTGGACAAGAAGAATATGGTGACAATGGATTGTTTATACCTTATGTAACAAGAAGTAATGATTCTTTTCATATAGAACCAGCATATAATTCACAGACAAACATGACTTGGTATAATGAGCCCAAAAAGACTAAACATACATTTGTAACAGAACCCACTGTATATAAAGTAAATGGTAAAGATGTTGCTATGGTATCATTAGTCGTACCTATCCTAGATGAAAGCAAAAATTTTATGGGAGTCATATCTATAGATTATAAGCTTGAAACCTTTCAGAAAATTGTTGAAGAAATAAGACCTATGGGTGGTTTCGTACAATTGCTATCCCAAAATGGCACATATATTGCGAATGGAGCTAATGACAAATTGATTATGACTAATGCAAAAAAGAGCAGTCAAGATTGGGCTAACATTATCAATGAGACATCTAAGGGTAAACAAGTTGAAATGTTTGGAAAATCACTTTCAACAGGTAAAAAGGTTTTGAGATCAGCATATCCGGTAAATATTGATGGAGCTGATATGAGGTGGATAGCTTGCAGTGATATTCCAGTAGAAAATGTTCTTAAAGATTTTTATATCCAGTTAAAACAAATTATATTACTTGCAATTATTGTATTAACTGTTGTGATTATTGCAATAGTATTTATAGTTAACTATATGACTAAAGGGCTTAAATATGCTGAAACGCAGTTGGATTTGTTAGCACAGGGAGACCTTAGTAAAGAAATTGATGTAAAGTATTTTAAATCTGAGGATGAAATTGGGGAAATGATTAGTTCAATGTGGAGGATGCAGGAATCCATTAGAAGTATAATAGAAAAGGTAAGAGAAAACTCTTTTATTGTATCAGATTCAATAAATAATGTTGAAACAAATATTAATGGTTTGAATTTAAAAATTGGAGATATATCTGCTACTACTGAAGAGTTGTCAGCTGGAATGGAAGAAACAGCATCGTTCTCTGAAGAAATGAATGTTGCAGCAATTGATATTAAAAAGGCGGTTGAACGCATTGCATTAAAAGCTGAAAATGGGTCAGAAGCTGCAAAAAAAATTAATATACGAGCAGATAAGCTAAAATCTGCAGCGGTCCAATCTCAGCAAAAGGCTTATAATATAAGTACATCTATAAATAAAAAGCTAAAATTGGCATTAGACAAATCAAATGCTGTAGAGCAAATAGGTTCTTTAACAGAAGGAATATTAGAAGTTACTTCACAAACTAATTTGTTGGCACTAAATGCATCTATTGAAGCAGCAAGAGCAGGGGAGTCAGGAAGAGGATTTGCTGTTGTGGCAGACGAGATCAGAAAACTTGCGGAGCTATCCCAAAATACAGTTATTGAGATTCAGGATGTAGCAAAAACTGTAATGGAAGCAGTGGATAGTCTTAAGGAAAGTTCAAAAGATGTGCTTGAGTTTATTGAAAATCAAGTTGTTCCTGATTATGACAAGCTAGTAAATACAGGTGAACGATACAGCAAAGATGCCTTCGTTGTTCAGGAATTAGTTAATGAGTTTAGTGAAACTTCAGAAGAACTACTTGCATCCATCTATAATATTGTAAAATCTATAGAAGAAGTAGCTGCGGCAGCTAATGAAGGTGCACATGGAACAACAAATATAGCTCAAGGAACAACAAATATAGCTGAGTTAAGCGGCACTGTAATAAGGCAGGCAACCCAATCAAAAGTTAGTGTAGAAAGGCTACTAGAAATGGTCTCTACGTTTAAGGTATAAAAATTTAGTATGAAATGAGTATGTTAATAATAGTAGAACAATGCTAATTTGTTAAATATAGTTATTGGTGGGCTAATCATATCTAATTTTAAGTTAAGTAATATTAATATAACAGACTGTTGACAGATATATTATGTCAGCAGTTTTTGTTTGAAGGATCCAATATTACAATACTGTACAGATCATCTTTAAAATTTAATTAAAATTATTCTAATATTCACATAACATTTATCTCATAATATTAAGCTGAGGTGAATGTTTGTGAGTGTACAAATATATCATAATTTCAACTTCAAAATTTATAAATCTAGGAAAGGGTATATATTACACAACATACACAAGGAATTTTCGGAAGGACATACACACGTAGAAAAATATGATACTTGTATGGTAATGATTAAACTTCTTGAAAGGAGGCAGTTGCCTAAGAGTAAAAGTAAATACTTTATTGAAAGTTTAATAAGAGTTAGTAATGATAAAAAGTATATAAGCAAGATTATTAAACTTATGTAATTTTAATTTATTGGTAAAGTTCGTATTATTTAAAGAAATGCAGATTGCTATTTTGGATTTTGACTTATTAATTAAAATGAAGAAGTGTGTTGAAATTTAAAGAAATAAAATGACTATAGCACTATTCAACTATACTATTTATGGTTCAATGGTGCTATAGTGTAGTTGTCTTGAGGAGATAAAAAAGATAATACTTATAATATATGCTTGTAAATATAAAAACCACCAATTATGAAACTTCAAATCTGCATTGACGCTATCATGTGAAAACTCCATATGGCAAATTTTAAATTTCTGTTTAGCTAAGATAAGATTCATGCTAATTAATCATTCTTACCAAATAGCAGCTTCCCTTAACGAATTTAGCCTCTTTTTTTATTGCTGCTATATATAATCCAACCTCCTTTGGAGTTGAGAAGTTATTTAAATTACCATACACACCTGCAATTGAAAGAGATGTAATTGGGAATATATTTTTATTTCCAAGTCTATCTGTTGCTTCAACATAATTGTTATTTCTATCCTTCTCATTAAAAAAATTTAAAATACCTATGTCAAATTTTTTTATTATTTCTTTGCATAATTTTTCACATTCTTCAATTGAATTTTCTATTATACTAACGAAATCATCTCCTCCTACATGTCCAATAAATCCGTTATAAGGAAAATATGACTTTATTTCAGAATGGATTAATTGAGCTGTATATTTAAGAACTCTGTCACCATTTTCAAAACCATAAGTATCATTGTAAATTTTAAAGTTATCTAAATCAAAATAAAGAATACAGCATGTGCGGTTAGTTTCAAGCATATTCCTTATGTTATTTTGTATAACTGTGTTACCTGGAAGTTCAGTAAGTGGATTAAGTTGTTTTGCGTAGTTACACTCCAGCATAGTAGTGTAATTAAGCAAGGATCTTATAGAAACAATACCATAGTACTTGTTATTATTAGTTGTGATAACATAATCATATATATTTTCTGTTTTTCTAGTCATAGCCATTTTGGAAACTTCGTTAACTGGTGTATAGTAATCTACTATTAAAGGATTATTGTCCATCACTAATGCAACAGGACGCTTTGTAAAGATAGCTACACCATATTGTGTAGCAAGAGCAGAATCCAGAGAGTGTTTCATAATAAGTCCTACTGGTATGTAGTTACTATTTACGATACAGGCTCCTGCAATATCATTAACATCAAAATATTCTTTAATCTCTTTACAATGTGTTGCAGCAATAAAAGTTTTATCTTGTCTGGCAATTTCACCTATATTATTGTAATGATAATTATAGGAAATGTTGTTTTTTAATTTATTACACCTTATGATCAAATTCTTGACGGAGTTTGATATATCTAAAAATGTTGCTGCTGGACGCCCTATAAGGAAGCCTTGTCCGGCAAATACACCTAGACTTATTAATGTTTTCAGCTCTTCTTTGGTTTCTATACCTTCAGCAATAAGTTTCATATTGGTTGTTTCCGAAAGCTTAACAAAACATTCTATTAGAGATTGTTTAAAGGAATCCTCATTGATGTTTCTAATTAAATCCATATCAATTTTTATAAAATGAGGTTTTGTTTCATTAAGCATCTTAAGACCTGAATAACCAGAACCGATATCGTCAATTGCAATTTTATATCCTTGATCTACATAATTCTTGAGGGCTTGCTTAAAGCTTTTATAATCCTCTATACAAGTCTTTTCGGTGATTTCGAATATTATACAGTCAGGTG
Organism: Candidatus Clostridium eludens; assembly: GCF_045310515.1. Taxonomy (NCBI): domain Bacteria; kingdom Bacillati; phylum Bacillota; class Clostridia; order Eubacteriales; family Clostridiaceae; genus Clostridium; species Candidatus Clostridium eludens. The sequence goes on from NZ_JBJHZX010000027.1 coordinate 58,718, forward strand.
ACGTATTGTGCTGAGCAAGAAATTCCTTTGTAAATCCTTTCTTGAATTTTTCATCTTTAAAGATATGAGGATCTACATTTATAAAGAGATACGTATTCTTTTCAATATTAACAGCCCTTTCAATAGCTTTTGTTCTACATAATTGCTCCAATTCCCAGGTTTTATTATGAACTTGAGCAGCTTTAAATAACTTGTCAGGGTTTTGTAATGGAGAATCCGCGGGTCCTCTACTCAAAGCTTCGTAACCTATAATTTTACCATTTGAAAGCGAAACGATAGGCTGATAGACTGTAGAAATATCTTTGTTTTTAATTATATTTTTCAATTCTTTCACCTCGTTATAATTTGAAATTTTAACTAGTGAAGTTATCATATTATAATCTCCTCATACATGGTCTAAATAAATTATTGTTGTAAGAAGTACGAATATATAGGGTAAGTATGTAAATTTAGCATAGATATTATTCATGTAGGAATGCAAAGGATTTAATTTGCTAAATATAAGTATATTACCAACTTGTTCCATTTTATAGCACAAAGGTAAACTAATGATAATATAATTGTTAAATCAATGTTAATTTGGAATTCAGGCATTAATGTTATTTGACTGGGGCTGTAGCGGGAATAACTATATCCAGTAGAACATAGAAAAAATAATAGGGTTCTAGTATGTTTGGGAAAAATCATTATAGGTATACTAGATCTGTTAGTTTTGTTATTTTATTTAATTTTAATCTATAATAGTGGAAAAGTGATTGAATAGTTTTACAATTCGATGAAATAAAAAACATTTATGATAGAACCATGCTATAGTTGAATTTGCAACAACAAAAACAGCAAGAAACTATACATAAATGTTTTAGAAAACAATCATATCAAATGAATTATCCGTATACAAATTTTTAAAAGAATTAAATTTTAATTTATTAATTATATCCTGCTAAGCATAGTTACTCCAGCTACAGCCCCCCAATCTATTAGAGTAAGGGCTTGGGTTCCAAAGTATGGGTTTAAAAATGGCAGGTATATAGTACCTAGCAGCATAGCTATGGAAGAGGCAGCCGCAATGCTAGTATACCTATTAGGCAGCATTGATTTGTTTCTTCTGCAGTCATAAACATTAGCAAGCTGGGAACATACTAGACTGGAAAAAGCTAAAGTTCTTGCCTTATTTAATCCTGCACCTAAAAGCATGGAGCCTTCAAATATTGCAAAGGTGGTTAAACCTATCCCAATACCCCTTCTAACAATTTGTGATCCTAGTTTTCTATCAATTAATGGTTCATAGCTTTTTACAGGTGGATTATCCATGACTTCTTCACTTGAAGGTTCTGTTGCCAGTGTAGAACCTAGAATACTTTCTGAAATTACATTTATCCATAATATTTGTAGGGATATAAGAGGCAAAATTCCTCCTATAGTGGAAGCTAATGCAATGGCTATTACTTCACCTATGCTGCCTGCCAATAAATATTTCATTGAATTTTTTATATTATTATTTACAGTTCTTCCTTCTTCAATAGCTTTTACTATAGTGCAAAAATCATCATCCACAAGGGTTATAGATGCAACATCTTTTGCCACGTCACTTCCATTGCTCCCCATAGCTATACCTACATTGGCTTCTTTTATGGCTGGTGCATCATTTACTCCGTCACCGGCCATGGCAACTATATATCCAAATCGCTTAAAAGCCTTTACAATTCTATGTTTTTGTTCTGGTGATGTTCTAGCAAAAATTTGTATTTTTTGTATTTTAGAATCTAGTTCTTCGTCAGTCATGCCCTCCAGTTCATTTCCCGATATAACCAATCCGTCAGTTAATAGACCCAGTTCTCTCCCTATAGCAGCTGCAGTATTTTTGTGATCCCCTGTAATCATTACAACTCTGATTCCTGCATTATGGCATTTTTGTATGCACTTTTCAACACCTTCCCTTGGAGGATCTTCCATTCCTACCAGCCCCAGAAAAACAAAATTATTATCAATATCTTCAGAGTACTTATTATCTACTTTTTTGTATGCAAAAGCTAGAACTCTAAGGGCATTTTCACACATTTCATCACATACAGATAATAGCTTTTCTTTATCCGTTGATGTTAACAGTCTTTCAACTCCGTCATCATATATTGTTTTACACTTTTCTATGACACAATCTAAGGAGCCTTTACAATATGCTATTTTTCCATCTGGACTTTTTACCATTACTGTCATAAACCGCCTGCAGCTGTCAAAAGGAATTTCTCTTAGACGTTTATTTGATTCTTTTATTACATGTTCATCCAAGTCCAGCTTATGTGCAGCAGTTATTAGAGACCCTTCTGTTGGATCTCCTTCTATGGTCCATTTATTTTCTTTATTTACTAAAGAAGCATTATTACAAACTACTCCTGCAGTCAACAATTTTTCTAGACTGGCCTTTTTTGTTGGTGAACCTTCAATAAGGTTGATTTCTCCTTTTGGATTATACCCTGAACCAGTTACGTCATACAAGCATTCATCTGCATAAATTCTCTTTACTGTCATTTCATTCATGGTAAGTGTTCCTGTCTTGTCGCAGCAAATTACATTAGTAGAGCCTAGAGTTTCTATTGAATTTAGCTTTCTTACAATTGCATTGTGCTTGCTCATTCTCTGTACTCCAAGAGCCATTGAAACAGTTACAATAGCTGGAAGACTTTCTGGCAAGGCCCCAATAGAGAAGCTTACTGTGGCAGCTAATACTTGAGCTAAACTTCTACCTGCAAGTAAAGATCCAAAACCTATAACAGCGCAGGAAATTAAACATATTTTAGTCAATTTTGCAGTGAAATTTTGTATTTTTAATTGAAGGGGAGTAGCCTCGGATCTTATGTTTTGGAGCATTGCTTGAATTTTACCAATTTCAGTATTCATTCCTGTAGCTACAACAACTGCTTTCCCTCTTCCGCATATTACATCAGTACCCATGAATAGCATATTGTGTCTGTTACCCAGCTCCATATATTTATTACAGATGTCTATGGACTTAACTACAGAGGTGGATTCGCCAGTTAGGGAAGCTTCTATAGTTTTTAAGTCATTACATTCAATTATTCTGGCGTCGGCAGGAATTTTGTCTCCTGATTCCAGTAAGACAATATCTCCAGGTACTAAATGTTTAGCATTTATATAAGTTTCTTCACCATTTCTAAGCACTTTAGCTTTATGTACAAGCATGTCTTTTAAAGAATATAAAGATTTTTCTGCTTTATATTGCTGGGCTGTTCCAATTAGGGTCTCTATAAGTACTATACCAAGTATAGCTATAGCATCAGGTATTTGACCTAAAAAAAACGAAATGGCACTAACCCCCAAAAGTAACTTTGCTGAGAAGTCATTTAAACTTTTTATAAACTTAGATATCAGAGAACTTTTCTTTTTCTCTGATAAAACATTTAGTCCTAGTTCCTTAATCTTTTCCTTTGCGACTTTATTGGTTAAACCGGATTGAAAATTGGTTTTAAGAATATTTTCTATCTGATTTTTATCTACAGCATGCCACATTGTTGAATTGTCAGTTGATGAATTTTTACCAGGAAGGGGGGCTCTGATATCTTCAAAGGCAATAGACTCTGACATTTCTCCATCAATTCTGTTAATTTGAATTACATTGGCATTGTGCTTTATATTTGACTTTCTTATATAAATGGTAATTTGTTTTTCTATATAGCTTTCCGATACTATGTTTTCATCAAATATTATAAGTACTTTGCCTGTTATGGGATTAGCTTTTGCCTCAGCTACTCCTTTAATAGACATAATGAAATTAGTTATGTTTCTTGACATGTTTTCATTTCTGTATACGGATTTAATGGGTATTCTTATCCTTTTATATAAAATTTGGTTATTCGATTTTTTAATATTTGCTCTATTGTTAGTCATATAAAACACTCCTGCATCACCTTTCTTTGAAGTTTATCCGAACGCTACCATTGCTAACACCCCCATCGCACTCTGTGAAAGCGATTCACACAAAATTAAAAATTTTGGTTCTCTGCTTCTCTATCAAAGTGGGGGATAAGCACTGCTACGCGCCTGGATAAGTTCTTCCCCTAAAGGATAACCTATTCTAAGTGCTAAAGACACTAAGAATACTGTTAATAAGGTTCAGATGGAGAAAAGTATTTCTCATAAGCAAACTTCACATGAACCTAAGAATCACTTGATAAAGCATTGTATTGTTATAGCAATAATCCAAGTAGTGTTCCCTAAAATTCTGCCAACTATTCCTTAATATATTTAAAATTTATTTAACATGGATGTTACACTGCCTTTACTTCATTAGCATAAAATAAGACCTGTATGATTATAGTTCCTTTAGTAAATTGGATTATTTATTTTTATCCGATCACTACCACTGCTAACACCCCCATCGCACTCTGTGAAAGCGATTCACACAAAATTAAAAATTTTGGTTCTCTGCTTTTCTATCAAAGTGGGGGATAAGCATTGCTACGTGCCTGGATAAGTTCTTCTAAGATTCAGCTGGAGAAAAGCAGTCCTCATAAGCAAACTCCACCTGAACCTAAGAATCACTTGATGTGAAATGATTAAAATAAAAGGAGATAATTATGATAAATTCATGTACTCATTTTAAATATTATGTAAGTGAATTTGAAGGATCTTGCATTTTATTAATAGAAGAAGAATTAAAAAAAATAATTTCTGGTGAAAAAATATTAGGTAATAATAATCTAGAAAATCAAATAGAGAGACATGGGAAATTGATTTATAGGCAAATAGAAGGATTTTTGATTAATGTAAAGAGTAACTTGAGAAATGGGTTAATTAAAGTACTTATTACACTTATAAACAGCATTGAAAAGTCAGTTTCAATTGCATGATTTAATTACAAAAAGCCTCTGGGAATAGTCAAAGGCTTTTCTATTTAGTAGATATTATCAAAAAAATCAATATTATATTTATTGCATTGTTTTTTTTCTATTATTTTTAGTCCTACTCATTTCCATTCCTCCAAGAACTATATGTGCTAAACCAAAGCCAATTGCTCCAGCAGCAACTAATGGTGCTATTTCCATAGCTGTTAAAGCAGCTCCAGTGGCTGTAACTGCCGTTCCCAGAAAAGTTGGTATTGCTCCTCTACGAACTTTCATATTAAATTCCTCCCTACTAACTATTCTAAATACTATACTATATATAATGCCATTTATTATATTAATCTATGCCTGTAAAATGTTTAGGATAATTCATATATTT